>JBEAVX010000226.1:0-6723 GCA_041160755.1 Pseudomonadota bacterium | reverse complement strand
GGCACCTCGACGGCGTCGGGGTTCACCTCGGCGTCCCGGTCATCACAGACCACGTTGTCCGCGTGCCCGTCGCCGTCCTGGTCGCGCCCGGTGGTCCCGACGGGCTGGGCGCCGATGTCGTCCAAGGAGTTGTACTCGACGCCGTTGTAGGTGAGCCGCTCGTTGTAGATGTTGAGCTCCGCGTCATCGGCGCCGGGGCCCGCGCCGACGGCGGGGCTCGTCGGGCGCAGGCGCGGGAGCTGGTCGCAGCCGCGCGCGGGCTGGATGAACAGCCCCGGGCGCACCCCGACGAGCTCGTGGGACGCGACGTCCTCGCCGTTTTGGTCCGAGGGGTCGAGCACCGACACGCCGTAGAGGTTGTGCGACCGCTGCACGACCTCACCGCCCAAGGAGTGCCCCACGGCGAGCTGGTTGAACAGGTTGTTCACGCCCCAGTAGCGCACGCTCTCGTCCGTCGTCACGCCGCGCTCCACCCCAGCGCCGAGCAGGGTGTTGTCGATGACCCGCAGCGCGTAGGCGTACTTGGTGCTCGAGTTGACCTTCTGGGCGGAGATGAGCGCGCTCCCGGCGACGTCCGACCAGCCGCCCCAGATCGTGTTGCGTTGCAGCAAACTGTCGCCGGTGGCGTCGGTGATGGAGATCATCGGCGCGGCGTCGTCCCCGGACACGAGGCCGCAGAAGGTGCTCTCGGTGAGGGTGAGGCTCGTGTTCTCGACGGAGATCAGGGCGCTGCCGTCGGGCAGGGGCGCGCCGTCGCCCCGGACATCGAGCCGCGCGGCGGTGATCGCGCCGATCTTGGGGTTGGAGTCGCCCTCGGCGTGGAAGAGCCCGGCGGCGCCGAGGCCGCCCGGCGTCGAGACGTCGGTGAGGCTGAGCGTGCCGGAGAGGCTGGCGGAGATCGTACTCTCTCCGGAGATCTGCGAGAGCTCCAGCCACGAGAGCGTCGCGTGGATCTGCTCGCCGTCGCCGTTCTGGCTCAGGCTCAGCGCCGCGCCGAGCGGCGCCGACACCCCATAAAAGACGTTGGGTCCGCAGGCGCCCGCTTCGCCCGCGTCGAGGGTGACCCGGCTGTGGTGGGCGCTGATCGCCCCGCCGTAGGCCCCCGCCGCGCTCCCGGCGAAGGTGAGGCCGCAGCCGGTGAAGCTCGCCACGGACTCCAGCGCGATGGCCCCGCCGCGCTGGGGGGCCCAGTCGTTCCAGAAGCTCACGCCGCTCAGGGACAAGGAGCCGCCCTCGGCGTAGATCGAGCCGCCGTCGTTGTCCCAGTCGGGGTCCAGATCAAGGCCCCGGTCTTGGAGCTGGTTGTCCTTAAAGGTGACGCCGATGAGGGACACGTCGGCGCCGAAGGAGCCCAGCGCGCCCCAGGTGTTCGTCGTGTAGGCGCCGCCGGTCTGGGTGAGCTGGACCGAGGCGTCGGTGAGCTTCACGGCGAAGCCCGTGCTGAAGCCCGCGCCCTGGAGGTTGTAGGCGGTGATCACGCCGCTGGTGGCGAAGAGGCCATAGCTGCGGTCGACCACCGTCCGGTCGTCTTCGCCCGCCATCGTCACGTCGACGAGCGTGATCTTCCGATCGCCGTTCACCACGAGCCGCGCCCTGCTCGTCGTGCCGTCCGAGTCGGGCGGCTGCACGCAGAAGCCGGTGAGGTCCACGTCTTGAAGGTGAACGGCGCCGCCGCCGCTGCCGCCCTCGGCCTTCACCACGAAGCCCGGGAGCCGCACGTTCGCCGGCCCCACCCCGGTGAGGTCGCCGTCGTCCCGCCCCTCGACCCGCACGGTGAGGTCGAGCTCTGCGGGCACGTAGACACACTCCAGGTCGGGCTTCTCTTCGCTCCAGCCCTCCTCAAACTCCAGGACGATGACGCCGGTGAGCAGGTCGAAGGCCGTCACCTTGGGCAAGACCGCCTGGATCGCCTCCATCACCGTCTCGCCATTGTGGACGGTGATGACCGCGTCGGGCTCCGTGGCCTGAGCAGGCGACGCCGTGATGGCGAGCAGGGTGACGCCGAGCAGGGGGCCGCCAAGATGGGTGCAGCGACCTGACGGGCCTCGTGTCATCACGCCTCCGAGGGCATTCTACCCCCAACGACGCCGCCTGCGCGTGAACGTGCCCAAAAACACGAGCGCCGCCGCCCCGGTGTCTACGGCGCCGCCCCCACACGAGCGACCGCCGAAGTAGTCAAACTCCAGGGGCTCCTCAGGCCCAGGCTCCGCGCTGTCGTCCGCGCCCGTGTCGTCCGCGCCCGTGTCGTCGATCCCGCTGTCGTCGTCGCCGGGCTCCTCGTAGATCGGCTCGTCCCAAGGCGAGTCGTTCCCGTCGCAGTTCGAGTCGATGCCATCGACGCGCAGATCGGCCTTCCCCGGGTAGATCGAGGCGTCCGTGTCGTCGCAGTCGACGCCCCAGACGTAGCCGTCGCCGTCGGCGTCGGGGAGCTCCCAGGCGTAGGGGCCGCCGTACGCGCCGAGGTCCGGGGCGCTGCCGTCCCCTTCGCCGGTCCGGTCCGGGTCCCCTTTGTCGATGGCGTAGGCGCGGTACCCGAGCAGCGGCGGCGTCGTGCAGTCCACGGCGTTGAACGACGACCACAGCCCCGGCGCGGCGACGTTGACATAGCTCGTGCTGAGGTCGTAGCTGCCGGTGCCGACCCCTGCGGGCACGTCGACCTCATAGAACAGGTTGTAGGTCGCGCTGGCGCTGCCGTCGGAGAACGTGTACCCGTCCGCGACGTAGTGGCCCTTCGTGAGCCCTTGGATGAGGTTGTTCGCGATGTCGAAGCGGTCCCGATCGAGCTTCGAGTTGATCAGCCTCACCGCGTAGGCGTCCCGGCCTGTGGGCTCGTCGCTGCCGACGAAGCTGCTGTGCAGCACCGTGAAATACTTCACGTCCTCGGCGTACACCGCCGCCGGGAACATCCCGTCGCCAAAACGGTTGCCCCAGAACGCGAGGTTGTGGACCTCGACGGACTGCTCGGGGCCGCCGAGGCCGTTGACGTACAGCGCCAGGCCGCCGCCCGCGTCCGACGTTGACGACTGGCCGTCACACACCACCGCCCGGCGCAGGATCACCGAGTCCACCTGCTCGGCGTGAATCGCGGCGCTGGGCGCGGCGCCGACGGTGAACGTGGTGAGGGTGAGGTCCTCGACGAGCAGGCTCGGCGCGTAGTAGGCCTTCACGAAGGGCGCGTTCTGGGACGAGAGGCCGCTCGCGGTGACGCCGCTCAGGGTGATCGCGCCGCTCGACGCGGTGATCGCGCCGCCGTGGGCGTCGCTGTTGTGGATGTTGCCGAAGGAGCTGTCCTCGACGTCGAGGCCCACGTCGTCCTGCTCGTCCAAGGCGCCGGGGATGATGCCGTCGGCGGCGCCGACGTTGAGGCCGCGCTCGTAGCTGTGCACCGCCGTGTTCGTCAGCGTGACCCAGGTGTCGAGGGCGTAGATCGCGAGGCCGTCGCCGAGGCCGATGTGGAGGCCCCGCGTGACGCCCAACGACGCGAGCTCGTCGGTGTAGATGTCGGCGACGAGGCCATAGCCCGGGGAGTTCGAGAGAAACTCGACGTCGGTGAGCGCGGCGTCGAAGCGAGGCTCCGCGGCGATCCCGTCGCTGTCGAGGCGCTCCATCGACGCGCTCAAGGTCAACCGCATCACCAGGGCGAGCTCTAGGTTGGAGCTGAAGGTGACGTCGGTGAAGGCGGCGAAGACGTCCTCGTCGTGGGCGACCAGCTCCACGGCGCCCTGGCGCGGGTAGCCGGTGATCGTCGTGCTCGCCGAGGCGTCCAGCGAGCTGTCCCACAAGAACATCGCGCCCAAGAAGTCGTCCGGCGCGGTGGCCTCTAAGTAGTCGAAGGTCACGCCCACCACGCTGAGGTCGGACTCGACGGCGATGAGCTGCGCGGTGGTGGTGAAGCTCTGCAGCTCCGGGAGCGACTCGCTGGTCTCGTCGTCATACACGCTCACCCGCTCGGAGTAGGCCAGCGCGCAGGCGCCGACGAAGCGCCCGCCGGTGATCGCCAAGGCGCCGCCGTTGACCTTGATGCCCGGCCAGCGCACGTCGTCCGAGAGCGCCATGACGTGGATGTCGGTCGCGCCGTCGAAGGCGAGCTGGGCGCAGGGCGTCGTCCCGTCGGAAGTCTCGACGGTGGGGTCGTAGCTCGCCATCACCTCAACCTGGCTGATCGCGGCCTCTTGGGCCTCGTGGATGGCCTCGGCGAGGGAGTCATGGTCTTGGTCGCCGACACACACCGGGCCCACAGCGCAGGACGCGGCCCAGGCGCCCTCGCTCCACGCCGCGCCGATGAGCAAGAGAGGTCCAAAGACGCGCGCTTTGCCCATTCATCCTCCTGATGGTACTTTCGCCAGAGTAGACGGCAACAGGACGCCTGAGCGAGAATAACGCGAAGCGTCACCGTCGAGGTGCCCCCACGGGAGTCCAGCGTGCTCAGCCCCGGTGACCCGATCGACATCTGGGTGGTGGAGCGCGCGCTCGGGCAGGGCGGCATGGGCTCGGTGTACCGCTGCCACAACCGGGACGCGCCGCGCATCCTCGCCGCCGTCAAGGTGCTCGACGCGGGCATGAGCCGGATCCAGTCGGTGAAGGCGCGCTTCGTGCGAGAGGCGGAGATCCTCTTCACGCTCAACCATCCGCACATCGTCAAGGTGCGAAACGTGCGGATGGAGGGTGAGCTGCCCTACATCGAGATGGAGTTCGTCAACGGCGAGTCCCTGGAGTCCCGCATCGCCCAGGGCCCCTGCCCCTTGCCCGAGGCGCTGAAGCTCTTGGGCCAGGCCGCCGACGCCGTGGCCTACATGCACCGCATGGGCGTGCGGCACCGCGACATCAAGCCCTCAAACATCCTCGTCGAGGGCGACGGCACGCTCAAGATCGTCGACTTCGGCATCGCCGCCGACCTTCAGGGCGAGGCGATCACCCGCACGGACGAGGCCTTTGGCTCGGTGAGCTACGCGCCGCCGGAGTGGGTGGACCCCAAGACCCTCGACCCGGTGAAGTGGGACCTCTACGCCTTGGGCGTCGTGTTCTACGAGCTCGTCGCCGGGCGCATGGCCTTCCCGATGGCGTCGGGCGGCAGCCACCGCCAGCAGGCGATGCGCCTGATGATGCAGAAGCAGAGCCACCCGCCGCTGGACCCCGGCGAGGGTTACCCCGAGGGCGTCCGCGCGCTCATCCGGGATCTCACGACCTCGTCCCCGGCGGAGCGCCTGGGCAGCGCGGATCTGGTGATGGAGCGGGTCAACACCCTGCGCGGCGTCGAGATGGGCCCGGTGACCGCCCCCGCCGCCCCGGCGATGCGCTCCCACGAGGTGACCTGGTACGAAGGCGCGGGGGAGACGCTCACCGCCGAGCCTGACGGGGCGCCGATCGCCGAGCCCAGCGCCGAGCCCAGCGCCGCCCCGGCGCGCGTCGTGGGGGCCACCCTCGCCCCCAGCCTGACGATGCAGCTCGATGGGCTGGCCGAGTCCCCGGCCGCCGTCGCCCCGGCGGAGCTCGCCCCCCCACACAACCACCGGGCGATGTGGGCCCTGATCGCCGTGTGCCTCCTGGTCATCGTCGGCCTCGGCGCCGCGCTCTGGTCCGGGGTGAGCCCCTCCGAGGACACGACCGGTGAGGCCGACGCTGCAGAAGGCATCGGGGAAGGGACGACCGCCGCGGTCCCGCGCCGCCCCTTGGAGCTCGTCGTCACCGGCCTGCCCTCGGGCACCCCCTTCGGCGCGCGCCTCGACGGCCAGGCCCCCGACGCCCAAGACGGCTTCGTCCTGCGCTTCGCCGGGGTGACCTTGGGCGACCACACCCTGAGCCTCTTCGTCGGCCCCGGCTGCGACACGGCGCCGGGCGAGACGCCCCCGGTGTGGTGTAGCCGTCGAGAGGAGTCCGTGCGGGTCGAGGCCGGGGACAGCCCCCAGCTCCGCACGGTGAGCCTCTTGCCGCCGACGCTGCGCGATCTGCGCATGAGCGTCCCCGACCTCAAGGCGAGCCTCAGCCTGCGCTGGGGCGACGAGCCCGCCCAGCCGATCAAAGGGGACGCCCTGCGCCGCGAGGACGTGTCGCCGGGCGCCTACCCCGTGGAGCTCATCGCCGGAGAGTGCCCGGAGACCGCCCGAGGCTGCGACGCCAAGGGCGACTGCCCGCCGGGCTGCGTGTCTTGGCTGGGCGAGGTGATCGTGCCCGTGGGCGACGGCGAGCACCTCGTGAGCCTCAGCCTGCGCGAGCCCACGCCCAAGGCCGGGGCCGCCGAGGGCGCCGCCGCCCCCAAGAGCCGCCGCCAGGTGAGCCAAGGCGACTTCGCCCGCTGGCTCGCCACCCACCCCGAGTGGCTCAAAGAGGCCGCCCAGCAGGCCGAGAAGGCCGACAAAAAATACCTCAAAGGGTGGGCTGAAGACGGCACCCCGCCTAACCCCGGCGCGGCCTTGGTGAACGTCTCCTGGTACGCGGCCCAGGCCTACTGCGCCGGTCGCGGCGGCCTCGCGCCCCTGGACGCCGAGCCCTTGACCTGGGACGAAGGCGGCGGCCTGGCCTGGCACGAGCACCGCCAGTCCGGCGGGGCCCCGGCCTGGCGCCGCAGCGACGGCAGCACGAGCACGAACGTGACGCCGAGCGAGTCGGGTCAGTTTATTGGGGTGCGGTGTGTGAGGTGAGGGCATCGCGGCTCACCAGATGCGGCCTGATGCTCTTCATTAAACAGCCGCTTGAGGTTGCTGGCCCCGAATGTTAGCTCTTAGG
>JBEAVX010000193.1:0-5945 GCA_041160755.1 Pseudomonadota bacterium | reverse complement strand
TGCCCCACCTTGGCGCGCCCCCGGCGTGCAAGCGTCCTCAGGCCCCGGCACGCTCCTTGCGAACACGGCGCCGAGCCCGCCCGGCTCGCCCAAGATCCGCACCCCAAGCCCCTCGGAGCCGCCATGCAAGAGCGCCGTGAGCGTGAGCTCGTCCTCGCCCCCAACGAGTTCGCCTACATCCAAGACACCACCAAGGGCCACATCAACTGCTACGTCGGCCCGAACAAGACCTCCCTCGCCCAGACCGACCAGCCCGTGCTGTTCAACCCCAAGAGCAAACGCTTTCAGGACGTGGAGCTGGGCCAGGCGGTGCAGGTCTTCGCGACGGCCCCGGCGAGCTGGTACGTCGTGCTCAAGAACCCGGCGAAGGACAACCACCACCCGCGCCCGGGCGTGGCCTCGACGCTCATCGACCTGGAGGTGGGCCGCAAGCTCAACGTGCCCGGCCCGGTGTCGTTCCCGCTGTGGCCAGGGCAGATGGCGAAGGTGATCGAGGGCCACGCCTTGCGCCCCAACGAGCACCTGCTCATCAGGATCTACGACGCCGAGGCCGCCGGGCGCGACCCGAAGGCCGTCTTGGCCCGGGACGAGGTGGCCGAGGGCCAGCGCTTCGCCGCCGGAGAGCAGCGCACGATCCGGGGCACGGACTGCCGCTTCTACATCCCGCCGACGGGCGTCGAGGTCGTGCCCGACGCCCAGGGCCGCTACGTGCGTGAGGCCGTCACCTTGGGCCGCCTGGAGTACTGCGTGCTGCTGGGCGAGGACGGGCGCAAACGGTTCGTGCGCGGCGAGGCCGTCGTCTTCCCCGAGCCTCGGGAGCGGTTTTTGCTGCGCGACGGCAGCCCCAAGCTGCCCGCGCTCCAGCTTCGGGAGACGACGGGCCTGCACCTGCGCGTCGTGGCGCCGTTCATCGAGGACGACGGCACCGAGCACAAAGAGGGCGAGGAGCTGTTCATTCACGGCGCCCGGCTGATCTGGTTCCCCCGGGAGGAGGTCGAGATCATCCGCGCCGGGGACCAGGATCTCCACGAGGCGATCACCATCCCCCGGGGCGAGGGCCGCTACGTGCTCGACCGGGTGACCGGCGAGGTGGAGCTGGTGCGGGGCCCGGCGATGTACCTGCCCGACCCCCGGCGCCAGGCGCTCATGCACCGGCCCCTGACCGAGCGGGAGGCCCGATTGTTGAGCCCCCACGAGCCCTTAAGCCGCCGCCCCAAGCTGAGCGGCGAGGCCCCTCGGGTGGAGGTGGCGTCAGGCTACGCCGTCGAGGTGGTCGATAAAGGCGGCGCCCGGCGGGTGGAGCTCGGCCCCACGTCGATCCTGCTGCGGTTTGACGAGACGCTCCAGGCCCTGCGGCTCTCCACAGGCCGCCCCAAGTCCGACGCCGAGCTGCTGGAGACCGCCGCGCTCCAGGTCACCGGGAACAAGGTCAGCGACGTGGTCGAGGGCATGACCCAAGACCTCGTGCGCGCCCGGGTGACGCTCACCTACCGCGTGAGCTTTGAGGGCCGCGACCCGAGCCGCTGGTTCGCGGTGGAGAACTACATCAAGCTGTTGTGTGACCACGCGAGCTCGGTGATCAAGGCGAGGATCCGCCAGCTCCCGATCCGCACGCTCCAGTCGGAGCTGGCCCCGGTGATCCGCGACGCGGTCTTGGGCGAGAAGCCCGAGGAGGGTCCGCGCCCGGGCCGCCTGTTTGAAGAGAACGGGATGCGGGTCTACGACGTGGAGGTCCTGGAGCTGGAGATCGAGGACGAGGACGTGCGGGAGCTGCTCACCTTGGCCCAGACCGAGGCGATTCAGCGGGCGATCGAGCTGGCGAGCCAAGAGAGTGAGGTCGCCCGGCAGCGCCAGCTTGAGGAGATTCAGCGCGGCGCGGCGCGCGAGAAACACCAGACCGAGCTTCTGCGACTGGAGCTGGAGGCCGAGCGCGCTCGCCTGGGCTTGGAGCGGGACGCCTTCGAGGCCGAGCGGAAGCGGGCGGCGATGGCGCTCGACGGGGAGCTCCACGAGGGCAAGCTCCGCCAGCGGGCCAAAGAGGCGAGCTTCACCTTAGAGACGCGCCGGGCCGAGCAGAGCCTCGCCTTGGAGGACCTGCGCGCTCGGGTGGACGGCGCGACCCGGGCGGCCGAGGCCTGGAGCCCGAACCTCGTGCAGGCCCTGCACCGCCTGGGCGACCAGCAGCTCCTCACCGCGCTCTCGGAGAACTTCGGCGAGTTGGCCGCCGTCGAGGGCCGCGGCCTGTTGGAGACGGCGCGGAAGGTGCTGGACTTCTTGCCCAGCTCCGCCGCGCCGACCTTGGGCCTGCGCCCGCCGCCGGAGTAACTGACCGTCGGTCAGCTACTCAAGATCAGGTCCAGGCCGTGACCCCGGCGCTCGGCGTGGCCGGGTCGCTGGGCTCGCTGGCGCTGTCCAAGGCGGCCTGGCTGGCCACGACGGAGAGGGTGCAGCGGCAGACGTCGTAGCGCCCGTTCACCGTGGCCTTCGCGGTGATGAGCCCGGCGAGATCCCAGTTGTTCGGGTTGCTGTAGGCCTCTAAGGTCACCGCGCCGTCGGGCGGGAGGATGAGGTCGCCGGGGAAGATCTGGTGGATCAGGCGCACGGTCTCGCCGCTCACCGTCGTGCTCGTCTCGACGTAGACCCAGCCCTCACGCATCTGGTTGGCGCCGTTCACGCCGACCAGACGGGTGATCTTTTTGCTCGCCGGGCTCACCTCGCTCACGGCGCCGGCGAGGGACGACACGTTGGTGACCTTGTAGCGCTTGACCTTGGCCCGGGCGTAGGTGCAGCCCTCGGTGGCGCCGAGGCCGAGGTGGCTGCGGGCGTTCGCGAGGAAGTCTTCGCGGTCGGTGAAGCTGCCCGAGGTGGCGTCCGCGACGGTGTCCGGCGCCGAGGACGACGGCGCCCGGGGCGCGTGGCCGGGGTAGACCGCGAAGCCGGTGCCGCTGGTGTCGCGGAGCAGGCTGTCCTCCGTGGTGGACGAGGCCGAGTGTTCGGTGACGTAGGTGACGCCGGAGACGTCGCTGCCTTGCCAGACATCGACGCCGCCAGAGTCGTAACAAGGGCTGAAGGTCTCCCGGCGGGGCGCGGCGTCGGAGGCGGGGCCGAGGTCGCTCAGCGCGAGGTGGGTGAAGAAGAAGGGCGGCAGGCTGCTCACAGGTCACTCCTCAAGTGGGCTCAGGAGGTCGAGCGCCTCGTCCATCGAGTACGCTCCGATCCTCAGTGGCCCAGCCCCCTCTCCGAGTGATTCGATCCACAAAAGAACCTGGCCTCTCGGCAAGGTGAACCGCGCCCCCGCCGCCGCCAAGGTCGCGAAGCCCTCGAGCTGAACCGGCGCGCTCCCCGCGGCGAGCAAGGCGTTGAAGATCGTGGCCACGTCGCCTTCGCCCGTCGCCGCGAAACGTAAGGCCGAGGCCGAGGCCACGCCGGGCTGAATGCCTTGGGCGGCGAACAAGGCCTCCGCCGTCTTCGCCAGGGCCCCCGCGGCGGGGTGCCCACCGCGCAGGGCGATAAAGCCTTCAGTGAGGTTCAGCCGGGCGCTCAGAAGCCAGTCCCGAAAGGGCTCGACGAGGGCCACGAGCTCCAGATCGGGCACCGTGACCACGCCCCGACGGGCCGCCGCCGAACGTTTGAGCCACTCCGCTCGGGCCTCATCGACGACGAGCCCCGCGGCCCGGGCCTCGGCCTGAATCTGCTCGGCCAGGGCCTCCATGCCCTCGATGTCGCCGCGCTCGCGGTCGGCCAAAGCGGCGGCAAATAAGGAGACGAGGCGGCCGGTGAGGCTCGCCCGGCGGCTCGCGGCCTCCCGGTGCAGGCGGCTGGCCTCGGCGAAGCGCCGGGAGACCGTGTGGTGGCTCGCCACCCAGGTCATCCGCCGGGCCTCGGCATCGGGAGAGGACCGCGTCGCGGGGTGCGCGGCGACACGCTCCAGAACGGCGGTCTGGGCCTCAACGGGCTCCGCCCGAACCCCAAGAACCAGGGCGGCCAACGCGGACATCGCCAGATCATCGTCGTCGTCAAACAGGCCGGGCGGTCCCAAGGCGTCGAGCACCTCGGGCATCCGTCGCGCGTGGGCGGCGCGGTGGGCGCGCACGAGGCGCTCCAAGCGGTGATCCCCCCGGGCGACCTCGACGGCCTCGTCGAGCCCCCGTCGATCGGCCCGGGCGAGGAGGAGCCGGGTGAGGGTCTTCCGCACCCAGGCGGACTCGGGCAGCTCACGGCGGGCGGTCCACAGGGCGTGGATGGCGTCGTTGACGGCGCCGGCGGCGAGGAGGCGCGGGATCAGCGCGCGGAGTTCGTCCTCCAAGGCCGCCGTCCGCCCCGCGGCGAGCAGGTGGCCGAGGCGGCCTTCGGCGCCAGGAGACAAGGACTCGGCGATCCGGGCGCGGGCGGCGCGGAGCCGCTCGGGGCTCCACAAGGCCGCGGGCTCGGCGAGGGGGCGCGGGCGGTCGTCGTCCCAGGCGACGAGACCCCGGGCGGCGAGGTCGGCGAGCTGCAGCCGAAGCTCCCACGCCGGCCGCTCCATGAGGCGGCTCAGCACCTCGACGGTGGCGTGGGGGGCCGCGAGGATGAGCCACCGAAGCAGCTCCTCTTGCTCCGAGGGCAAGGCCGGGGCGCGCTCGGCGGACCAGGGCAGCACCGCCTCGGCCCCGAGGCGCTCCAAGCTGTGAAGGCTCACCGCGAGGCCGTCCGGGGTCCTCGTGGCGAGGCCATCCCGCTCCCAGCGGGCGAGCAGCTCGGCGACCCGGCCCGCGAGGCCCCCGGTTCGGCGTTGCACCTCCCGCGCGGCGCGGCTGGGGATGTGGTGCAGGCGCTCGCTGCCCACAAACAGCGCGGCGATCGTCTCGGCGGAGACCCTCGCCAAGCGCACGCAGCCCGGCGCGTCCCGCACCCGAATGAGCCCCCGGCGCGGCGCGGGGCCCAGAAGCGCCGCCTGGGTCCAGGGATCCAGGGCGGTGAAGTCATCGGCGAGGAGCGGCCCGCGCAGGGTGTCGAGGGCGGCTCGAACGGACGCGACGGTCGGGTCCTCCTCAAAGACGCGGGCGGGGAGGACGGCGCGCAGGGAGGCGTAGGGGCGATCGGCGGCGACCGCCCAGACCGCGCCGGGGAGCCGCTGGGCGAGCTCCATGAGGGTCCGGGTGCGCCCCGAGCGGCGCGGGCCGCCAAGATCCACGGCCTCGCCCGCGGTGAGCCGGGCGGCGAGCGCGTCGAGGATCGTCGTGTCGCCGAGGAGCGGCCTCACGCTGGCGCCGAGCAGGGGCTGCCCCCGAAGGGCGCGCAGAGCCTCGGCCGCCGTCGGGCGCTCGTCGGGATCTGCGCGCAACAGCCGCATGATGAGGTCCGCGGCCACATCGGGGAGCTCGGCGACGCGCTGGTGAACGGGCACGGGCGGGTCGTTGAGCTTGGAGAGCCCGAGGCTCAAGGCGTCGTCGCCGTGGTGCGGCGTGACCCCGGTGAGCGCCTCGTAGAGCATCACGCCGATGGCGTAAAGATCGGCGCGGCCATCCACCCGCACCTGGCCTTGAAGCTGCTCCGGGGCGAGGTACCGCGGCGTGCCGACGGGGGCGCCCACCTGGGTCAGCTCGGGGTTGGGCGCGGCGTCGCCGGTGACGAGGCCAAAGTCGAGGATCACCGGCCAGCCCGAATCGGTGACCAGCACGTTCCCCGGCTTGAGGTCGCGGTGAACGAGCCCGAAGCTGTGCACCTGGTGGATGGTCTCCAAGAGCGCCTCGACGACGGGGCCCAAGACGGACCACGGGCCCGGCGGGAAGGGGCGCCCCTCGATGAGCGCCATGCTGATCCAGGCCCGGCCCCCCTCGGCCTCGCCGTGATCATAGAGTGTCACCACCCCCGGCAGCCGGGCGAGGTCCAAGGCGGCGACCTCCCGCGCCCAGCGCGCCCGCCGCGCCGGGCCGCCCAAGGAGAGGATCTTGAGCGCCACACGC
>JBEAVX010000187.1:0-16943 GCA_041160755.1 Pseudomonadota bacterium | reverse complement strand
CGGCTTGCCCAGCCTGCCGCCGCGTCCCGGTCTGGGCAGCCCAGAGGAGCTGCTCACCACACGGCCCGACCTTCGCGCGGCGACCTCCGACGAGCTCGCCGCCGCCGCCCGGCGCAAAGCGGCGATGCGGGCGATGGCCCCGGCGCTCACGCTCACCGGCCAGGTCGGCTACCAAGGCATCTACATCAACGAGCTGAACGTCCAGGATCTCTGGGGCTTGGGCGTCGGGCTCTCGGTGCCGATCTTCTCCGGCGGGCGAAACTTGGGCGGGGCCCAGGCCGCCCAGGCCACGGAGCGCGCCGCTGAGGCGACCTACCGCCAGCTCGTGCTCACGGCCACCCAAGAGGTCGAGGAGGCGCTGGCCCGAGAGGAGTCCGCGGCCCTCACGCTTGACGCCGTGCACACCCAAGAGCGCGCCGCCAAGGCCAGCTACGACGAGTCCCGCGCCCAGTATGAGCGCGGCTTGGTCGATCACCTCACCGTGCTCTCTTCGCTCTCTACCTATCAGCAGGCCCAGGTCTCGTCGCTCAGCGCCGAGCGGGATCTGCTTGTCGCCAGAATTCAGCTTCATGACGCCTTGGGCGGGACCTGGACCGAGTCGGTCCTCGCCGCCCAGGCCGGAGGTCAACCATGACCCGCACCGTTCAAGCCCTCGCCTCGTTTGGTGTCCTCTCTTTGGGCTTCGTGCTCACCGCCGGGCTCTTCGCCTCGCGCGGTGACGCGGAGACGAGCCCCCCCTCGGCCACGGTGCCCGCCGTCGAGATCCTCGTCGTCCAGCCCTCGGACCAGCTCGTCCAGGTGACGGCCACAGGCGTCGTGAGCGCCGACCGCGACGTCTCGCTCTCCGCCGAGCTGAGCGCGAAGATCGTCGAGGTCTCCGGGAGCCTCCTCCCCGGCGGGCGGGTGAGCGCTGGCCAGCCCCTCATCACGCTTGATGGCCGCGACTTCCGCCTCACGGTGGCCCAAGAAGAGGCCCGGGTGCGCCAGGCCGAGCTTGAGCTGCGCCTGGAGAAGGGCCGCCAGGCCATCGCTGAAGAGGACTTCCAGCGGCTTGGCCAGAAGCCCCAAGACAACGAGCTCGCCCGGCGCCTGCCCCAGCTCGCCGTCGCTGAGGCCAACCTAGAGAGCGCGAAGGCGAGCCTGCAGCGGGCGAAGAACAACCTGGAGCGCACGGTGATCCGCGCGCCGTTCAACGCCGTCGTCGTGCGCGAGACCGCAGAGGCCGGCCAGCTCGCCACCCCTGGGCAGAGCTTGACCACCCTCGTCGGCACCGACCGCCTGCGGGTGACGGTGTCCGTACCCGTGGAGCAGCTCGGCGCGGTGTTTGTGCCCGGCATGAACAGCGAGACGGGCTCCCCGGCCAAGGTGAGCCAACGGCTTGGCGACGGCGCCACCATCACCCGCGACGGCGCGGTGCTGAGCCTCGTCGGCCAGCTTGAGTCCAACACCCGCACGGCCCAGCTCGTCGTCGGCGTGGAGAACCCGCTGGGCGGGGCAGGGGAGCTGCCGATGTTGCCCGGGGCCTATGTGGACGTGGTGATCGAGGGCCGCGCCGCCGCCGGGGCCTTCGTGGTGCCCCGGGCCGCGTTGTTCGATGGGGATCAAACTTGGGTCGTTGACGCAGAAGATCGCCTCCGCAGGCGCACTCTGCGGGTGATCTCCGGCGACTCAGCCAACGTGCTCGTCACCGACGGCCTGAGCCCCGGCGACCGCGTGCTGCTCACCCCGCTCTCGTTGCCCGTCGAGGGCATGGTCGTCGCCCCGGCCGCGACCGCGAAGAAGGAGGGCTGAGCCATGTCTGCTCCTGAGTCAATCTATGAGCCCAGCCCCAAGACGAGCTGGCGGCAAGGCGCCATCGCCTGGATGGCCCAGAACTCCGTCGCCGCGAACCTGCTCCTGTTCGTGCTGTTCATCGGCGGGCTGCTCTCCATCGGCAACCTCAAACAAGAGGTCTTCCCAGACACCTCGCCGGAGCTCGTCACCGTCGTCGTGCCGTACCCCGGCGCGTCCCCGGAGGAGGTCGAGCAGGGCATCGTGCTCGCCGTGGAGGAGGCCGCCCGCGGGGTCGATCAGGTCAAACGAATCACCTCGGCGTCTTCCGAGGGCGTCGGCACCGTGAGCGTTGAGCTCGTGCTCGGCGCCGATCTCCAGAAGGCGCTCGCCGACGTGAAGACCGAGGTAGACCGCATCACCTCGTTCCCCGAGGAGGCTGAAGAGCCCTCGGTCACCCTCGCGTCGTCCAAACGGCAGGTGATCTCTCTGCTCATCAGCGGGGATCAACCCCTGGCCACGCTTCACGCCGCCGCCGAGCGCGCCCGGCAGCGCCTCGTGGACCACCCCGAGATCACCCAGGCCGAGCTGCAGGGGGTGCCGCCCCTGGAGATCGCCGTCGAGATCCCCCGGGAGCGGCTAGAGGCCTACAACCTCACCTTGGACCAGGTGGCCACGCAGATCAGCCTCGCGTCCTTGGAGCTTCCCGGCGGCTCCGTCGAGTCCCGCCGGGGCGAGATCCTCGTGCGTGTGGCCGACCGCCGCTTAGAGGCCAGCCAGTTTGAGGACATCATCCTGCGCGGCACGGCGGACGGCGCCCAGCTTCGACTTGGCGACATCGCCACGGTCACCGACGGCTACGCGGAGGAGGATCTGGAGGCGTTCTACGGCGGGGACCGCGCCGTGCGGGTCATCGCGTTCCGCAGCGGCTCCGAGACGCCCTCGGAGGTGGCCGACGCCGCCCGTGAGGTCGCCGCCGAGCTGCGTCTGGAGCTGCCGCCGGAGATCGGCGTCGCGCTCTGGCAAGACGACTCCGAGATCCTCAAGGCCCGCATCAAGCTGCTCGTCACCAACGCCGCCCAGGGCCTCACCCTCGTGGTGATCTGCCTGGGCCTGTTCTTGAACGCGCGGCTCGCGTTCTGGGTGGCGTTCGGCATCCCCAGCGCCTTCTTCGCGACGTTTTTGGTGCTCCCCGCCCTGGGCGTGAGCATCAACATGATCAGCCTCTTCGCCTTCATCGTGACCTTGGGCATCGTCGTGGACGACGCCATCGTGGTCTCTGAAGACTTCTGGTTTAAGGTCGAGTCGGGGCTCTCGCCGATGGAGGCGGCGGTGCGCGCCGCCCAAGACATGCTCGTGCCGGTGACCTTCTCCGTGCTCACGACGGTCGCGGCCTTCGCGCCGCTCCTGTTTGTGCCTGGGGTGAGCGGCCGCATCTTCGCCATCATCCCCGTCGTCGTGATCTCGGTGCTGCTGTTCTCGGTGATCGAGTGTTTCACGATCCTGCCCGCGCACCTGGGCCACTGGGACGGCAAGAGCGGCCGCGTGATGACGCTCTTGGACCGCCCCCGGGCTTGGGTGGACAAACGCATGACCGCGTTCACCCAAGGCCCCTACGAGCGGATGTTGCGCTGGTTGATCAACGCCCGCTACCTCACGGCGTCCGGGGCCTTCGCGCTGTTCGTCTTGACCATCGGCGTGCTGGGCGGCGGCATCGTGCCCTTTGAGTTTTTCCCCAAGTTGGAGGGCGATCTGGTGACCGCGACGGTGCGCCTGCCCTACGGCACCCCCGTCGAGCGCACCCGGGAGATCAAGGAGATCCTGGAGCGCTCCGCCGATCAGGCGCTGCAAGACGTCGGCGACCCCTCCGTCCGGGCGGGCATGTACGCCATCGTCGGTCTGGGCCCGGCGCCCCGTGGCCCCGGCGCCACCCAGGAGACGGGCAGCCACCTGCTCACCGTCGAGATGAGCCTCGTGAGCGCCGACAAGCGCGACCTCTCCGGCGAGGAGATCGCGGACGCATGGGAGAAGGCCACGCCGCCCTTGCCGGGCATTGAGGCCAGCTCGTTCTCGGCGAGCTTCGGCGCTGGGGCGGGCGCGGCCGTAGACGTGCAGCTCTCCCACACCGAGGTCGCGGTGCTGCAGAAGGCCGCCGCCGAGATGACTGAGACGCTGCGCGGATACGCAGACCTCACCGACGTCGAGAACGGCTTCGCCTCGGGCAAGGTGCGCCTCGACCTTCAGCTCACCGACGCCGCCCGCAGCCTGGGCCTCAGCTCGACGGATCTGGGCCGCCAGGTGCGCTCGGCCTTCTTCGGCGCCGAGGCCCTGCGGGAGCAGCGCGGGCGCGACGAGGTGAAGGTGATGGTGCGCCTGCCTGAAGATCAGCGCCGCACAGAGTTTGACATCGAGCAGCTCCATGTGCGCACGTCGGCGGGGGGCGGTGTGCCCATCGGCGCCGTCGCCTCGGTGAGCCGGGGTCAGGCGCCGACGGTGATCCGCCGCGAGGACGGCCGCCGGGTGGTGAGCGTGTCCGGCGAGCTGGCGCCGGGGGTGCCCTCGTCTCAAGAGGTCGTCGCCGCGGTGAAGGAGCAGCTCCCGGCCTTGATGGCGAAGTATCCCGGCCTCAGCGCGGGCCTCGCAGGCGCCCAGCGTGAGCAGGCCGAGACCTTCGGCGCCTTGGGCCGGAACTTCCTCTTCGGCCTGTTCGTGATCTACGCGCTCCTCGCGCTGCCGTTCCGCAGCTACGTCCAGCCCGCGATCATCATGGTGTCGATCCCCATGGGCTTCGTGGGCTCCATCGGCGGGCACCTCCTGCACGGCTACGGCCTGAGCATCATCAGCGTGTTTGGCATCATCGCCGCCTCGGGTGTCGTGGTGAACGACTCCTTGGTGATGATCGACGCCGTGAACACCTTCCGCCGCGACGAAGGCATGAAGGCCCTCGACGCCGTGATCGCCGCCGGGCAGCGCCGGATGCGCCCCATCCTGTTGACCTCACTCACGACCTTCTTTGGGCTCATCCCGCTGATCTTTGAGACCTCGCCCCAGGCGCGTTTCCTCATCCCCATGGCCTTGAGCTTGGCCTATGGCGTGGCCTTCACCACGTTCATCGCGCTCCTGCTCGTGCCGCCGCTGTACATGATTCAAGAGGATCTTCAGGCGCTCATCCGCTGGGTGAAGGGCGACAAAGGCGCGTCTGAGGCCAACACCGCGGGCGAGGCTCCGGCGACGACGGGCTGAGCGACGCACGGGGGGCCGTGCTTGGGCATACTCCCGGGCATGGTCCCCTGGTCAACGCGCCTCCTCTACGCCGCCCCGGCCCTTGGCCTGGCGGCGCTGGGCATTCCGCTCTACGTCCACCTCCCCAAGTTCACGACGGACGTGGTGGGGGTAGACGTGGGCCTCGTCGGCGCGGCCTTGCTGCTCGCCCGCGTCTTCGACGCGGTGACCGACCCGCTCGCGGGCTACCTCTCCGACCGCACCCGCACCCGCTGGGGCCGCCGCCGCCCCTACATCGCCTTGGGCGGCCTGGCGTTGGCCTTTAGCCTCGGCGTGCTCTTCGTGCCGCCTACGGACGGCGCCTTCGCCTCTGGCGCCTTGGCGGCGTGGCGGTTTGTCGGCGCGCTCCTGCTCGTCTTCGCCGCCTGGACGGCGGTGGTCGTGCCTTACGAGGCCCTCGGAAACGAGCTGAGCGAAGACTTTGACGAGCGCACGGCGGTGCTGGGCTTACGCGACGGCGCGCTCTTGGTGGGCACCTTGGTCGCGTCCGCCGTGCCGGGCCTGCTCGTCTGGGGCCTCGATCTGCCCGAGACCAACGCCGGGGAGCGCACGAAGTTCTTCTGGTTGGCGGCGATCTACGGCGTGCTCATCGCCGCGCTGTGCCTGCTGTGCGCCGTGTTTGTGCCCGAGCGGGGGAAGGCCCAGGGCCAAGGCGGCTTCTTGAGCCCGGCGGAGGCCCTGCGCACCCTGCGCGCCAACCCGCCCTTCGCGGCCTTGTTGGCGTCGTACACCGTGAACGCCATCGGCTCAAACCTCCCGGCGACCTTGCTCCTGTACTACGTCGCCGTCGTGCTCCAGGCGCCCCAGGCCGAGCCCTTCTTGTTGGCCTACTTCTTGACCGGCATCGCGCTCATGCCCGCCTGGCCGCCGCTCAGCCGAAAGATCGGCAAGAAGGAGGCCTATGTGCTGGCCTGCGCGGTGAACATCGGCGCGTTTGTGTGGGCCTACAACCTCGGCCCCGGCGACGGCCTGTGGTTTGGGCTCATCTGCGTGGCCTCGGGTGTGGGCTTCGGCGGCACGGTGATCCTGCCCTCGTCGATGCAGGCCGACGTGATCGACTACGACGAGCTGCTCACTGGCGAGCGCCGGGAGGGCCACTACGTCGGGCTGTGGAACGTGAGCCGCAAGCTCGCCGCGGCCTTGGGCGTCGGCGTGGCGCTGCCCCTGATGCAGCTCGCGGGCTACGTCCCCGGCGCGACCACCCAGCCCGAGGCGGTGGCCTGGACGCTGCGCGCGCTCTACGCCGCGGTGCCCTCGGTGTGCGCCTTGGCGGCCTTGGGCATCGTGTGGCGGTATCGCCTCGATCGGGCGGCCCATGACAAGATCCTCTTGGCCCTCGCCGCGCGCCGCCGAGGGGAGACCGTCGCCGACCCGCTCCACCCCGGCGTGCTGCTCGGGCCTCTGCCGGTTGAGCCCGACGCGGCGCCGAGATAAAGCGCCCAGCCCTGCGGATGCGGAGCGTCTATGTCAGCGACCGAGCTTGAGGTCCTCGTCGAGCAGCTTGACGAGGTGATGGCGGATCCCGTGATGGACGAAGAGGACGCCATCGAGCGCGCCATCCTCGCCGGGCTCGTCGCCCGCCTCGACCCGCGCCACCCCGCGCTCATCGACGCCGAGAAGTGGCGCGACGGCGAAGGCAAGGCGCTCCTGGACGAGGCCTTCGGCCTCATCGACGAGGACGACCTCATCGAGACCCTCGACTCCATGACCCCCGACGACGACGCGGAGGCCATCGAGGAGGCGGTCATGGACGTAGACGAGCTGCTGTGCGCGGCGGTCTGGTCCAGACGCCCGGCCAAGGTGCGCGGCCTCGCCCGTCGCGCGGCGGCTTCAGTGCGCGCCACCCCCGAGGTCTTCATCACCCTCGTGCCCCAGGCCAAAGCGCTCGCCCGTCTGCCCGCCGTGGCCGAGCACATCGACCTCTACGACCTGTGGCTGGCCGTCGCTGACGCGGCCCAGTGGGCCGACTGAGCCCACTAGACTGGGTTGTCTAGACGCGCGGTTCTAGAGCCCCTCGGCCTCTAAGGCCATCAGCGCCCGCTGGTAGACCCCGCCCACCTCGGCGGGCACCTCTTCAGCCCAGGCCACGATGAGCTTGTGCGCGGCGCGGCGCTCGGCCTTGCCCAACATCGGCATGAGCAGGGCGCGGTCGTAGTCGCTTCCGTCCACGAGGGCCTGGGCCGCCGCTTTGGGGGCCTCCAGGCGCGCGGCGGCGGCGAGCAGCATCGCCCCGGCCTCGTCCAGAGGCAGCTCCACCGTCGTCCCGGCGATCTGCCCCGGGGACGCCGCCGGTTTGCCCCGCAGCACCCGCGCGGCGTCGATCACCGCATCCGAGGCGGCCAGGGTGTCCAGAGACGCCGAGCACGCCGCTTTGGTGGCCAAGGCCCGGGCGCGGCGCTCTCCTTCAACGGCCTTGGGCATCAGCGCCTCGCAGTTGACCTCCATGCCCAGCTCAGCGAGGTCTCGGGCGTCGGGGCTGCGGGTCGCCAGGGTGAGGCCGGGATCTACCGGCGGCAGGCCCCGAAAGGTCGGGCCGTCCAGGCGCAGGCGGTACCGGATCGGGCGCCCCGCCGTCCAGATGCGGGTCTTGGAGCGGGCGGGGATGATCTCGGACCAGGCGGCCTCGTCGCGGTTGAACAGGTCGGCCCACTCGGCCAACACGGCGCGGTCGGCGCGCTGCTGCACCTCGACGAAGCCCGCCTTCACCGTGAGCGCCGCGCCGCCGAGGCTGGCGAGGCCCATGAGCACGCCCAAGGACCGGGTGAGGCCCGCCCACGGCAGGGGCAACAAGGCGCCGAGCAGACCGGCCAAGGCGAGCCCCGCCCAGACGAGGCCCTTCGTGCCCAAGGCCAAGGCCGTGACGCCCAGCACCAAGGCCGCGGCGAGGGGCCGCACCCAGGCCGCCCGGGCCGGCGCCTCCTGAGAGAGCCCCAGGCCCAGCGCCACGGCGCCCAAGGGCCAGTTCTCCGGCGCCAAGGCCAAGGGCAAGGCCAGCCCGGCGGCGGTGAGGCCCAGCACCGCCCCGGCGAGCCCGCCCAGGGCCCCACGACCCAAGGCGAAGGCGCCGATGGTGCCAAAGAGCGCGGCGGCGGAGAGCCCTTGGCGCAGGATCAGCGGCGCCAGGCTCGTGAGCGCCGGGCCTTCAGGTCGCCCGGCCACCCACCACGAGAGGCCCGCCCCGGCCACCCCGGCGAAGAGCGCGGCGAGGGGCAGACGCAGGAGCGCCCCAGCGCCGCCTACGCCCTTTTTGGGGGCCTTGGGGGTCTTGGTGGCTCTTGGGGCGGCACGTTTGGGGGCGCCCGCCTTCGCGGCGGGCTTCGCGGTTTGGCGTTTGGCCATTCGTGGGGCGCTTACTCGTCGGCGATCTTGTAGTCGCGCTGCACCGCCGCGAAGCGGTAGTAGGCGTCGAGGCCCTGGATCTCGTCGCCCTCGGCGAACACCCGGACGTAGTAGGTCCCGGGGTCCAAGGGGCCGATGTCGTAGACGTCGGGGAAGTCGTCGTCGCCGTAGGTGCCTTCAGCGATGACGTCGCCGTTGCTGTCGAGCACCTCAATCGCCGCGTCGAGCACCGAGCCCAGGCTGTCCGCCGTCCCGGCCACGCTCAGGTAGAAGCCGTCATCGACCTCCACGGCGAACCAGTCCTCGTCGCCCAGGTCATCCATCACGCCCCAGCCGTAGGCGCTGCCGCGCTCGCCGGCGTCGGTGGACTCCCACTCCACGTCGAGCTCGTTCGCGTCGGCGTCGCTGCCGTTGTCCTCCTCCTCCAGCTCATAGGGGTAGCCGCGCTCGCTCACCTGGATGAGCACGAAGCCCCAGTGATCTTCGCTGCCGTCCCCGAAGGCGTCGCTGGCGCCGAGGAGCAGCTTGCCGCCGTCCACCTCGAAGTATTGGGCCGCGCCTTGGGCGCCGAGGCCCTCCTTGGAGAGCAGGCGCTCGCCGCTGGGCAAGAACAGCTCGACCTTGGGCACGGCGTCGCTGCCTTGGGTGTAGACCGGGCCGTAGAGCGTGACCGGGCAGTCGTCGTAGGGGAGGTCAAACTCCATCCAGTCTACGTCGCCGCTCTCCTCCAAGACGAAGCCCACGGCGTAGATGTAGCCCGCCTCCAGCGGGTCACGATCGTAGGAGGGGTCGTCGAAGGCGTCGCTCTCGCGGGTGCTGGCGCCGTACTCGCCGACGATGAGCTCATACATGAAGCTAGAGCCGGAGTCGCCGTTGAGGTCCTCCACGACGAGGGTCCAGGCGCCCGCGTCGGGCAGGTACGCGAAGAGCACGGTGTCGTAGGTGTTCACGCGCCCGGCGGGGTGGTTGTCTTCTTGGGCGTGGAGCTTGCCCGAGGGGCTGTACAAAGAGACGACGGTGTCCATGGTCTCCGAGCCGCCGATGTTCGCCGTCGTGACCCGGATGAACTCGCCGCCTTCAGCGGTGAAGGTGTAGAAGTCTTGGTCGCCGTCCGCGGAGAGGTAGCCCTCTTCAGCGCCGTCCCAGAGGATCGACTCGGCCTCGTCGATGGCGTTGTTCCGATCGCCGCCGACGCAGGTCAGATCCTCATCACAAATCTCCCACGCCGCGCAGTCGGGATCTTCAGCGCACTCGGCGCTCGGCTCCTCGGAGTCGTCGGTGGGGGCCTCGTCGCTCTCTCCGCCCTTACATCCGCCGATCGCGGCGAAGAGCACCAACGACATCACGCTGAGAAGATGCTTGTTTGTGGCCGACATACGCGGACTCCAGAGGGGGTGACGCAGCTCAGGATAGCTTGCATCGGGCGCTGGCGTGAGTAGATAGCCTGTTCTACACCCCTCGTCGTTCGAGCCCCCATGCCCCCCAAGCGCGCTCTCACCGGCATTCAGCCTTCAGGCGTTCCCCACGTCGGGAACCTCAAAGGCATGATTGAGCCTGCCATTCAGCTCCAGGACACGACCGAGCCGTACTACTTCATCGCGTCGTTTCATGCGCTCACCACCACCCACGACGCGGAGATCGTGCGCAAGAACCAGCGCGAGGCGGCGCTCACCTTCTTGGCCTTCGGCCTCGACCCCGCCCGGGCCGCGCTCTTTCGCCAGGAGGACGTGCCCGAGGTCACCGAGCTGGCCTGGATCCTCGGCTGCTTCGTGAACATGGGCGTGCTCGACCGCGCCCACGCCGTGAAGGCCGCCCGGGACGCGGGCCGTGAGATAAACCTCGGCACCCTGGCGTACCCCGTGCTGATGGCCGCCGACATCCTCCTCTACGACAGCGACCTCGTGCCCGTCGGCAAAGATCAGAAGCAGCACGTCGAGATGGCCCGGGACATGGCGCTCTCGATGAACCACCACGTCGGGCGTGAGGTGTTCCACATCCCCGAGCCCCTCATCCGTGAGGACGTCGCGACGGTGCCCGGGATCGACGGGCGCAAGATGTCGAAGTCCTATGGAAACACCATCGAGCTGTTCTCGCCGCCCAAGGCCCTGCGCAAGCGGATCATGCAGGTCGTCACCGACTCGAAGGGCCTCGACGAGCCCAAGGATCCCACCACCTGCAACGTCTTCGCCCTGTACAAGCTCTTCGCCAACGCGGACGAGCAGGCGGCCCTCGCCGCGCAGTACGCCCAGCCGGGGTTCGGCTACGGCCACGCGAAGCAGGCGCTCTTTGAGGTGATGGACCGCGCGATGGAGGCCCCACGCGCACGTTATGAGCATTTTGCCGCGCGGCCGGACGAGGTAGAGGACATACTCTCCAACGGCGCACGACGTGCTCGCGCCGTCGCCCGGAGCACCCTGGGGCGTGTGCGAGAGGCGATCGGCCTTAATTCTCTGGGTTAAACGCGGTATTCTGCGGATTCGCGCTCATCCCCGTTCATCTTCATCCGAATGCCAGTAGACTAATCCCTTCTTCTGGCGCTTCACCAGTCGCGGCGCGCAGCTCCCACCCGCCGGGCAGCGGGCGCCCGCCAAGCATCGTGCACACAAGTTGAGGAGATTCCATGGCCCTTTCCCGTGCCAGCTTCGGGATGTCTTCCTCTTCAGAGCGTTCCGGCCGCAGCGAGCGGCTCACGGCTGAAGAAGAGAAGGACATGGCCCGGCGCATTCGTCGGGCAGAGGAGGCTGCCAGAGAGGCGATCCGCGAGGTTCCAGCCGCTCAGGCCATCGTCGGTCGTCGCCCCGAGCGCGCCGAGCGCACCCGCGCGGGCGCCGTCAGCCGTCTCGAAGAGGCGGTGATGTCCGTCGTGCGTGAGGCCAAGCTCCAGCCGGAGCTCAAGCAGCGCGCGCGCACCGCGTCGGCGGCGTGGCAAGAGGCGGAGAACCTCCGCTGGCGCCTCGCGATGTCGGGGCGCCGCATCGCCCACGGCGAGGCCCGTAAGCTCGCCGGGCCGTTCATGGACGAGGAAGACCTCGTTCAAGAGGGCTACATCGGCCTCCTGCGCGCGGCGAAGCGGTTCGACCCCGATCGGGGCATCCGCTTCTCGACCTACGCCCGGTGGTGGGTGCGCGCCCAGATGACCCGCGCCATCGACCACACCGGCCGCCCCGTGCGCCTGCCGGGCTGCGCGGTGGAACAAACCCGCAACCTGCGCAAGGCCATGAAGCGCTTCGAGGCCGGCGGGATCGAGTACAACATCAACGATCTCGCCGACGAGGTGGGCATCGACAAGGAGCGGGCGGAGCTGCTGCTCAGCCAGGGCAACACCATCTCCTTGGAGCAGCCCGTCGATGACGGCCCGCGCCCCCGGCCCCTGGAGCGGTTCCTCAGCGACGAGGACGCGCCCCAGCCCGACGGCGACGCCATCCAAGGCCAAGAGCTCAACCGGATGCACACGGCCTTCGCCTCGGTGCTCTCCGACCGCCAGCGCTTCGTGCTCACCCGGCGCTACGGCCTGGATGACGGCGAGTTCCGCACCTTGTCCGAGGTCGGCAAAGAGATGGGCCTCTCCCGCGAGCGTGTGCGGCAGATCGAGCGCGAGGCCCTGATCCGCCTGCGCGATCACTCCGGCATCCGCGACTTCAACCTCGCTGGGCTGCTCAAGGCGCCGCCGCCCATCGCCTGACGACGATCGAAGGATCGTCTGTACACCCTTTGGCCCCCAATGTACAGGTTTGTACATTGGGGGCTTGCCATTTCTAGGGATGATGCGTATAGTCTGTACACACCCCGTTCAGGGAGTCACAGATGTCTACCATCGACCGAGAGCTGGTCAAGAGCTACCTCACCCTGCGCACCGGCCGCAGCTTTGAGGTCATTTACCACCTTCACGCGGAGCCCGTCCGGCGCAGCATGACGCGCAGCCTCGGCGGGTTCTGCAGCTCTGAGGTCGAGGAGTTCCTGCAGGAGTTCTGGGCCAAGCTCCCCGAGCTCTTGGAGCGCTGGGACCCTGAGCGCGGCAGCCTGCGCACCTACCTCGTCGTGCAGGCCGCCTGGGCCGCCCGCAGCGCCGAGGCCAAGCGCCGCCGCCGTCGGGCGCGTCGCCGGGCGAACGAGCTGCCGAGCTTCGGCCAGGATCCCGGCGCGTCGCGGTGTATGTCGGCCTGGTCGCTGGAGCACGCCGACGGCCCCGAGGCGGCCATGGGCGGCGTCGGCGCCCGCAAGAACGGCGTCACCCAGGCCATCGACCAGTACCTGAGCCAGTACGCCGACCGCCCGGCGAAGGTGCTCCGCGCGTTCATCGAGGGCCGCACGGGCCGGGACATCGCCAAAGAGTTCGGCCTGCACCCCGCCCAGATCAGCCGCGACCTCGCCCGGGCCCGGGCCCGCCTCAGCCGCGAGCTGCCGACGAACGTCTGAAGAGCACGTTTGGGGCTTGTACAGGGTCAGACGATGGCATGATCAGGGCTTGCATCGGTCTTGAACATAAACAAACCCTCAACTGCCCCGCACCTCGGCGAGCACCCGCAAGAAGCTCTCGCCGTAGGCCATGTGGATGTCCTCCGCCGTCCAGCCCAGGTCCAAGAGGGCCTGGGTGAGCAGGGGCAGGCGGTCGGCGCTGCGCAGGTCGTCGGGGTAGACGGCGAAGCCCTCCCAGTCCGAGCCCAAGGCGCAGTGTTGAACGCCGACGAGGCGCTTGATGTGGTCCATGTGCCGAGCCACCTGGGCCGCGCCGCCGGGGCCGATGAACGGCGTCACGAAGATCACGCCGATGACGCCGCCGGTGTCGGCGATGAGGCGGATCTGGGCGTCGTCGATGCCCCGAGGCGACGCATGAACGCCGGTGCAGGCCGTGTGCGAGCAGATGCGTGGGGTGGTCCCGCCCCGGCAGACCTCCTCGACGCCGGCGCGGTTGAGGTGGGCCACATCGACCAAGATGCGGCGTCGGTCGAGCTCACGAACGAGCTCCCGTCCATAGTCGGTCAGGGGAGAGGTGGCGCAGGCGCCAAGCCCGACCATGGGGCGCACGGCCTCGTTCTGGGTGAAGTGCGCCAGGCCGACGTAGGTGAGGCCTTGTTCTTGCCACCGTGGCAAGGCGTCCAGGCGCCCCGCCAAGGCGTGCGCGCCCTCTAAACCGGCGAAGCAGGCGATGCGGCCGTCCCGCCGGGCGCTGCGGATGCCTTGGGCGGTGGTGGCGAGGCGCAGCTCATCGAAGTGGCGCGTGAGCTTCTCGCCCAGGCGGCGGAAGATGAGGTCGCCGTGGGCCTCGCGCCAAGGCCCGGCGAAGGGGTTCGTGACCACACCCAAGCCCAAGGCGCCGACGTTGCCCGCGCGCAGCCGCGGCAGGTCGCAGTGCCCGAACAAGGGCGCGAAGGGCAGGGGGTTCTCGGCGTGGTGGCGGCCCCAGTCCCAGCCCAGGAGCCCCGAGGTCAACAAGAGATCGCAGTGGAGATCGACGATGAGCGCCGCGTCGTGCACGGCCTGGGCCTCGGCGGAGACCCGCCCGGCGAGCGCGGGGCTCAAGGCGCCCACGTCGGGCTCCGGCAGAGCGTCGCCTCGACGTTGACGCCGTCATGCAGCCGCCCAAAGCGTGGGCGCTGCAGCTCACCGGGCCGACACACGCGGGGCACCCCCAAGGTGGCGGCGAGCTGGGCGGCGGCGTCGGCGTAAAGATCGGTGCCTAGGCTGGACCAGGGCTGGGGCGGCAGGCTGCTCAGGGCGTCGAGGCTGTCGATGGGGTGAATCGCCGCGAGCCGGGCATAGCTCACGGGGCTGAAGGTGCGGGCCGGGGTGACGGTGACCAGCCAGTCTTCGCC
Organism: Pseudomonadota bacterium; assembly: GCA_041160755.1. Taxonomy (GTDB): domain Bacteria; phylum Myxococcota_A; class UBA796; order UBA796; family CAJQPC01; genus JADKFE01. The sequence continues at coordinate 2,739 of JBEAVX010000187.1, read as the reverse complement.
CTCCCAGGCGCGGCCCAAGGCGCTCGCGAGGCCGATGCGGCGGCGGCGCTCGGCGCCTAAGCCTGGGGTGGCCTCGCCGCGCGGCAGGCGGGTGGTCATGTCGAAGAGCTCGTCGCCGAGGCGCTCGGCGAGGCGCATCGGGTCACCCAGGCAGAAGATGGCGGCGGGGGACATGCAGCCTTGGCCGTCGTAGAGGCAGAGGTCCATCGCCAAGGCCTTCGCCGTCGCGGCGTCGTCCTCGGTGACCACGGCGAGGCTCACCCGGTGGCCGTGTAACGAGCGCGGCGTCTCCGCGGGGATGTGCGCCGCGAGCTCAGCCATCGCCTCGTCGCCGCCGAAGCCGAGCACGGCGTCGGCCTGGGCCACAAGATCCCAACACGCCGCGTGGGGGCGGTTCACGGCGACGACCCCCAACGGCGCGAAGGCCTGGGCGAGGGCCTCGACGGGCGCGGGGCAGGCTGAAGGCGCCTTCAGGGTGACCTGGCTGCCCCAGGCGGCGAAGCGGGCCGTCCACTCCAAGGGCGCGGTGAACACGTTCGCCGCGCACCAGATGAGCAGCTTCGCCGGGGGCTCGTTGGGGGCCTCGCCGAAGCGGCCGTCGAGGATGAGGTCGGCGCTCACCCGCAGGGCCTCCCGGGCGCCTTGGTCGGAGAGGCCGGTGCCCCACGCGGAGGGGTCCATCACGCCAAAACGGGCGACGGCGGCCCGGGCCTGGGCCTCACGGTTGGGCTTGGGCCGGGGGTTCATCAGTCGGCCCTCGCCTCTTCAGCGGTCAAGGAGCAGCCTCGGGCCGGGGCGTCGGTCACTCGGCCCTGGAGCCGCAGGCGACCGTCTCGCAGCACGCCGAGGTCTTGGGTCTCGATGGCGACGCAGCTCCCCCAGCTCGCCAGGTCCACAAACCGAAGCAGGCCTAAAGATCCGTCGGGCAGGGGCGCGCCGGTCTCGGGATCGACGACGATCACGATGAGCCAAGGCGGCGGGACGTAGCCCGCGCCCACATCCCAGAGCTGGGAGCTGAGCTCGGTCATGCCGTACTCGCCGACGAGGCGCGCCTCAGGCCCAAAGCGCCGCTGGGCTTCGGCCCAGAGCCCGGCCTCGTCGAGCTGGGTGCGGCGGCCCTTGAACCCGCCGGTCACCATGACGATGGACCCCTCGGGCAGCCGGGCCTCGCCGGGGTGCTCCAGCAGGTCGGCCAAGGCGAAGGCGGTCGTGGGCACAAAGACGGGCTCGCGCGCGGCGCCAAGGGCGGCCCAGGCGCCTTGGGCGTCTACGCCGACGCCGGGCCGAAAGAAGCACCGGGCGCTGGGGGCGAGGTGCCGGATCATGTGGCCGAGCGACGAGTCGGGGTGCTCGTTGGCGTCGGTGACCAGAGAGATCGTGCGGTCGGTGGGGCAGCCGGGCAGCATGGCGTCGAAGTGTTGGCGCGCGGCGAGCTCGACGGCCTCGGTGTCGGGGAGGTGGTGCGCCCCGCGCTGGCCGGAGGTGGTGCCGCTCGTGCGAAAGACGGCGCCGGAGTTGGCGGTCACGCAGAAGCGAAGGTCGCGGAACAGGCCGACGGGGGCGGCGGGAAGCTCGGCGAAGGTGCGCGGGTCGGCGGCGCCGACGAACGCGGCGTAGTCGGGGCAGAGGGCGCGCTGGTGCTCAAACAGGCGCCGGGCGTGGGGCCAACGTTCGGCCTCGGGCGCACCCCGGCGCAAAAGATCGAGGGTCTCGGCCTTCACGACCGCCCCAGCAGGTCTTGAAGTTGGCGCACCACGCCGTCGAGCTGGCCTTCAGTGATGACCAAGGGCGGCGTGAACGCCAAGACCTCGCCCCGCAGCCCGGCGGGCAGGAGGATGTAGCCGCGCTGGAGCAGGGCCCGGCTCAAGGCGAGGGGGTCTGGGGCCTCCAGGCCGAGCATCAAGCCCACGCCGCGCACGGGGCCGAAGGCGCTCAGCCGGTCTTTGAGCCAGGCGCCGAGCGTCGCCGAGCGCTCCACCAGCCGCGCGTCGTCGATGAACTGGAGCGCGGCCAAGGCCATCGCCGCGCCGACGGGGTTGCCCAAGAAGGTCTGGGTGTGCAGGGCCTCGCCCTTGGACGCGCCCCAGGCCTCCATCACCGCCCGGCTGCCCATACAGGCCGAGATCGGGAAGCCCCCGGCGAGGCTCTTGCCCACGCAGAGCAGGTCGGGGCGCACGCCCTCCCGCTGGTGGGCGAACATCACGCCCGTTCGCCCGAAGCCGGTGTAGATCTCATCAAAGATCAGCGCCGCCCCGGCCTGATCACAGGCGGCCCGCAGCCTCGTGAGCCAGCCCGCAGGCGGCGCGCGCACCCCGCCGCGCCCCTGAATCGGCTCCACGAGCACCGCGCCGACGCCGTCGAGGGCCGGGATCTCCCCGCCGAACGGCGCCCAGCGCACATGCTCCCCAAGCTGGCCGACGAAGGGTGTGCGGAAGTCGTGGTGTTTGTAGTGGCTCGCGGCCAGGGCCCCGTAAGACAGGCCGTGGTAACCGCCCTCAAAGGCCAGCACCCCGTCGCGGCCGGACGCGAGGCGCGCGGTCTTGAGCGCGGCCTCGACGGCGTCGCTGCCGGAGCTGCCCAAGATGCCGTGGTCCAGGCCCGTGCGCTCGGCGAGGGCCTCCAACAGCCGCACCCGCTGGGGATCAGGGAAAGCGTCGCCCATGGCGTGGGGCAGGCGGCCGAGCTGGGCCTGGGCGGCGGCGACGACGGCGGGGTTTCGGTGGCCGACCGACGCCACAC
>JBEAVX010000167.1:0-2576 GCA_041160755.1 Pseudomonadota bacterium | reverse complement strand
GGGTGAACCCGGGGGAAGTCGCAGGGGGTGGGGTGAAGCACCTCCTCGGAGGACGCGCCGGTCTTGAGGTTGAACCGGAAGCGCGTGATACGCCCGGCGTCGTCGCCGGGGCCGTCGGTCTTCTGGGCGCCGCCGAGGGCGTCTGTGCGGTCCATGCGGCAGGCGTCTAAGACGACCTCGTCGCCGTCGTCATAGGCGTTGGCGGTGTGGAAGATCATGCAGGCCGGGCGGGCGAACCACTGAATCTGAGACTCGTCGCCGTGACGGGGCAAGACGCCGAAGCGGGCGCCGCGCTCGGGCTCCCAGGCCATCATCGGGCCGCCCTCCATCATCCGGTCGAGGCGCATCGTGAGCGGCAGATCCATCACGATCGACCGTGTGGCGGTGACGGCGAAGTCGTGCATCATCACGCCCACGTCCAGGTTCACCTCGTGGGTGAACAAGAGCGCGCCCGAGGCGTCGGCGACGGAGTACCAACAATACGGCGGCAAAGGCGCGTAGCCGAAGAAGACCAGCTCGCCGGTGACCGGGTCGAGCTTGGGGTGCGCCGTCATCGGGTGCATGAGCGCGCCGCCGAAGTCCCGCACGCCGAGGGTCGAGAGATCAGAGACCTGGAGCGCGTGGGCCGGGCCCGCCTCCCACAAGGCCCACAGCTCGCCCTGGTACTGCACAAACGCCGTGTTGGCGACGTTCTTGAACGCGCCCTCGGGGTTCATCAGGTCCGGGGGCTCGGCGAGGCCCGTCCAGATCGCCTCGCCCCGGGCTTGTTCTTTGAGAAACCCCTCTGTGCGCACCCAGCGGTTCTTGTAGGACGCGCCGCCCGCGTCAAACGTGACGCTGTGCACCATGCCGTCGCCGTCAAACCAGTGGTACCGGCCCCGGGGCGGGTGCTGCGGGTTGGGGCCAACCCGCACAAACGCGCCGCGCAGGGCCGGGGGCAAGGCGCCGATGACCTCCAGCGCGGGGAGGTCCAGCTCATCGTGGACCGGGGCGAAGTTGCCAGAGAGATAAGGGCTGGGGATCGGCGCGTTCATGAGGTGGCTCCGGGGGAGGGTGCCACGCCAAGATACACCGTGAATCAGCCTGGATCCGCCGCGAGGATCACGACCCGGGCGAGGCCCTTCACGTTGGCGCACGAGGACTGGCCCTTGGGCGAGAGCACCCGAAACGGCCCGCCTTGCGCGTCGGGCAGGGGCTCCCGGGCGAGGCTGTGCACCAAGAGCGCGCCGTCAGCGTCGGCCACACGCACCGGGGCGGTGGTGAGGCCGTCAGAGCCCACGAGCACGAGCTGATCCTCGGGCGAGGGGTAGGTCAAGGCCAAGACCTCGGCCAGAAGCACCGCCGCGCCCGCGCGCCCCGGCACCTGGGCGGAGACGTCGGCGACCTGGCCGGGCAGGGCCGCCAAGGCGAAGCGGGTCAGCTCGACGGCGCGGCCCTGGACATCGACGAGGGTGACGACGGGCTCGTCGGGGGGCTTGAGCTGGGCGTCGTCGGCGATGCAGGCCTCCAACGCCGTGAGCAGCGCGTCTACCTCGGCCTGGGCGCCGTGGTGGATCACGTCCACCGCGGAGCCCGAGCGCACCGGCGAGGCCACCACCCGCACGGCGCCGTTGGCCCGGTCGGCGCGATACCAGCCGAGATCCGTGCGGAACAGGCCCTTCGCGCGCTCCACAGGCGCGGCCTGGAGCGCGCGGCGGATCGCCGCGGCAGAGAACACACGCTCCGGCGACCACACCCGGCTGCCAGCCGACCAGCCCTCCGTAGACGGCGCCCGCGCGTGGCGCTCGGCGGGATGATCGTGATCGTGATCGTGATCGTGATCCGCGCCAAGGGCGAAGGGCCGGGGCGCGTCGCGGCGCAGGTCAAAGACGGCCTCGTCGACGACCCCGAACGACGACCACACCACGGCGAGGGGCGGCGGGTAGTGGTCTTGGAGCTGGCGCGCCAGGGCGGCGTCTCCAGCGGCGGTGCGCTGGTCGGCGTGAGAGGCGATGACCACGTCGGCGGCGTCGAGCTGCTCCAAGAGCAAGGTGGGCGGCGCGGTCACGAGGCGCCGAGGGTCGAGGACGATGATCGTCGGCGCCAGCTCAAGGGCGTCGCCCAAGGCGCTGCGGCGCAGCGTGTCGATGATGTCGGCGGGCCGCGCGAGGCCCGTGGACTCGATGAACACCCGGTCGGGCTTGACCTCCCGCAAGATCGTCGTGAGGTTGGGCACCAGGGCCTCGGGGGCGGTGCAGCACACGCAGCCCCCGGCGATCTCGGCGACGGCGACCCCGCCGGAGAGCAAGGTCGCGTCGATGCGCGCCACGCCGAAGTCGTTGACGATGATCGCGCAGCGCTCCCGGTCACGCCGCCGCGCGAGCTGGTGAATCAGCATCGTCGTCTTCCCGGCGCCTAAGAAGCCGGAGATGACATGAACGGGGACACGCGGCATACGACGGACCTCCAGACCCGGGCCCTTATCCCCTCGGGGCGCGCCTCGCAGCCTAGGGCTTGTGCGCGGCGGCGCGACAGGGCACACTTGCGGGACCGAACCCCCCTGCCTTGGCCCGCGTGGGCTTGAAGAGCGTATGGCG
>JBEAVX010000126.1:0-7638 GCA_041160755.1 Pseudomonadota bacterium | reverse complement strand
CGTGGAGACCCCGCCCGCGGAGCTGACGCCTCCGGCCGCCCCTGCGCCGGTGATCATCGCGCCGCCGCCTGCGCCTCCTCCGGCCGCCGCGCCGCCGCCTGCCCTCGGACGCGCCGGTGGCGCCTTCGGCCTCGGCATCGCGATCGGATCTCCTGCGGGGGTCAGCGGGCGCTTCGCCTTGGGTGAGCTCGCCGCCGCCCAGTTCTCCGCGGGCGCCGCCTTGGGCAGGCCCGGCACGCTCGGCGCCACGGCCGACTACACCCTCGTGTTCAAGCCATTCGCGCCGTCGATCGAAGACTATAGCGTGCCGCTGTACCTCGGCGTGGGCTTCAAGGCCGAGGTCGACACGCTCAACGAGCGCAGCTTCGTCGGCCCCCGGGTGGTCGGTGGCGCCACGGTGATCGCCGCCGAGCTCCCCGTCGAGCTCTATCTAGAGGTGGCCCCGACCTTCTATTTCCTTGAGAGCCTCTCCTGGGCCGTGGACGGACAGATCGGTCTGCGGTACTATTTTCAAGCGAGCTGACCACTTCCGGCCTGCTCGTCGAAACGGTCGCCGCGCTGGCAGGAATGGTGTGAAAGTCCGCTTTTGGGGAGTCAGAGGATCGATTCCGGTCCCAGGAGAAGGCACGACGCGCTGGGGTGGCAACTCCTCGTGCGTTGAGGTCACCCATGGCGACGCCACGATCGTGCTCGACTGCGGCACGGGCGCGCGGCCGTTGGGGCGTGACCTCCTCGGGCGGCCCCAGCGTGAGCTGGACCTGCTCTTCACGCACTTCCACATGGACCACATCATCGGCTTCCCGTTCTTCGGGCCGGTGTTCGCGCCGAACTACCAGGTGCGGGTGACGGTCCCGGCCTTCTCTGAGGAGGAGGCCAAAGATCGCCTCGGGCGCTTCGTGAACGGGGTCTACCACCCCCTGCGGATCCGCGAGATCCCCGCGCAGCTCAGCTTCACGCCGATTCAGCCGGGGCGTGTCTTTCAGCGGGGCCCCTTCGAGGTGCTCGGCGTGCGCATGAACCACCCCGGCGGCGCGGTGGGCTACCGCATCAGCGCCGGGGGCTACACGGTCTGTTACTTCACCGACACCGCGCCCTTGGCTCGGCCCGGCGAAGGCGTGACGGCGAACGCGCCGCCGCCGGCCACAGAGCGTCAGGTGCTCGACGCGATCGAGGGGGTCGATCTCCTCATCTTCGACACGATGTTCACCTTCGACGAGTACCTTGAGAAGATGACCTGGGGCCACGCTTATCCCGAGTACGCCGTGGCGCTCTCGAAGGTGGCGAACGTGAAGCACCTCATCATGTTCCACCACGCCCCAGACGCCTCCGATGGCTTCTTGGATGAGCTGAGCGCGAAGTGGCAAGACCACGTCGAGCCTCGGGTGACCCTCGCCCGCGAAGGGATGCTCATCGACCTTGAGGGCTGATCCCCGGCGGAGCGTGTGCTTCATGGCCGGCCCCGTGGATGCGTGTCCTGGCCTTGGCGATGGTGAGCTTGTTCCACAACTCTTGGGGGCGTAGTCTCTCGGGAGGTCGTGTGGCGCGCTCGGGGCGCTGGGCCAGCCGGTGAGGAGTCAGCGAGCGTTCCGGACCATCCTTGACTCAACGCCCCGGGGCGTTGACAGCAGAGGCAGCGGAGGCGGGTGATGAAGGCGGTGTTGGCGGGCAGCTTCGATCCGATGACCCTCGGGCACCTCGACCTCGTGCGGCGCGGGCGCCAGATGTTCGACGAGGTCATCGTCGCCTGCGGCCACAACGTCAACAAGCGGACGCTGTTCAGCCTCGACGAGCGCCTCGACATGATCCGGGAGAGCGTCGTGGACCTGCCCGGCGTCACCGTGATGCCGTTCTCAGGCCTGCTCATCCACTTCTGCCAGGCCCAAGGGGTGAAGGTGATCCTCCGGGGGCTGCGTGTGGCCTCGGACTTCGACTTTGAGCTGCGCATCGGCCTCGCCAACCGCGACATGGCGCCAGAGCTGGAGACCATCTTCTTGCTCACCGACCCGCAGCTCCTCTTCGTCTCGTCCAGCCTCGTCAAAGAGATCGCGGCGATGGGCGGGGACGTCTCCCGCTACCTGCCGGAGCCCGCGCTGCGGCGGCTTCGGGACCGACCCCCCCCGGCATAGACTTGAGGGGCCCAACTCTGATATGAAGTCAACCATGCCTTCGGAAGTGTTGTTCAGACCCGATGTTCGCGCGGAGTGCCGTGAGACGCTCCTGCGTGAGCTGCTGCTCCGCACCTTCTCCCACGACGTGCGCGGCTCGGTGATGGGCGTGATGGGCTGGGTGGAGCTCGCCGCGATGGACGGAGACAGCGTCCCGGCGGGCCTCACGCGCAGTTTGGAGCGCCTCACCCAGATCGTGAGCCGCTACGACGAGGTGAACATCCTCGTGGCGCCCGAGGTGGTGGACCTCGCGGAGCTGATCCCCCAGGTCCTCGGCGTCCCGGTGACGGGTGAGCTTGGCCCGATCTCTGTGCCCGCGCTGCGCCTCCTCTCGGGCTTAGAGCTCGTGCGCCCCGAGCGCATCGAGCTTCACCGCGAGAGCCGCATCGGCCGCAACCGTGGGCGGGTGAGGGTGATCGGCGCCCCCGCCGAGGGCGTCCAGCTCGCCATGGCGCCCCACTACGAGACGCTCATCGAGCGCCTGGAGCACCGCGACGCGATCCTCGGCTGCTGCCTTCTCCGTGTGGTGGCGCGCAGCGCCGGGGGTGAGCTTCGCGGCGCGCCGCCGTCCCAGCTCGACCTCTACTTCCCCATCGAATGATCCTCACGCTGCTCGTGGGCGTCGGGAGCGCCCTGGCCGGGCCGGCCGATCTGCCGCTGGCGCGGTACCACGCCGCGCGCACCGCCGGAGACGGTCTCGGCGCCTGGGCGCTGGCGGGAGACGCCCTGGAGGCCGACCCGACGGACTGGCGGGCGCACCGCGCCTGGCAGGCTGAGCTGGAGCGTCTCGGCGCGACCTGGTGGTTAGACGCCGAGTACGAGGCCCTCGCGGGCTCACCAGACGCCGATCTACGGCTCATGGCCGCGGGCTGGCGCTCCTTGCGCAGCGGCGGCGAGCTGCGCGGCGCTGAAGGCGCGAGCGGCGAGGCGACGGCCCTCGTCCAGGCCGATCTCGCCTTGGGGCGCGGCGCCGCCAAGCAGGCCCTCAAGGCCCTGGAGGGGGTGGTGAGCCCCGAGGCCAGCGCCCTGCGCGTCGAGGCCCTCGTCGCGCTCGGAGACACCGGCGGGCTCCGCCGCGAGGTGCAGGACGCCACCCGACGTTGGCCCGAGCGGGTGGATCTGAGCGGGGCGCTCTGGCGCGCCGAGAGCCTCGCCCTCAAGACCGCGCGCTGGGGGGTGCTGGACGCCGCCGCCGCGAGCCTAGAGCAGGCGGACGCCCTGGCCGCATACCGCGCCTACGCCCTGTTCTTGACCGCCCAAGATGAGCCCCTCACCGCCGCCGCCGCCGCGCGCCTCGTGCAGCTCGGCGAGCGCTGGGCCTTGCCGAGCCGGGCCCCGTGGACGTCGGACATGATCCGCGACCTGGGCCGCCTGCTCGCGCTGCAGTCCACCCCGGCGCCGCCGCCGGGCGGGACCGAGGCCGAGCGCGCCCGGGTGCTCGCCGCGACCGCCCGTGAGCTGGGCCGCCGGGGTCGCCACGATCGCGCCGCGGACGTGTGGCGTCAGGCGATTCAGAGCCCAGAGCTCAGCGCCGAGCTGGTGATCGAGGGCGCGGCGGCCCTGGAGCGCGTCGGCGCCCCGCCTGAAGAGCTCGTCGCCCTCGCCCGGCGCGCCCGGGCCTTGAGCCAGCGCCGCGCCACCTTGCCCGACGACCTCCCCCGCGACCAGCAGCTCCGCGTCGAGGCCTGGCTCATCGAGTCCAGGGCCCTGCGCCGCGCGGGGGATGTTGACGGCGCCCTCGCCGCCGCCGTCGCCGCCACAGACGCCGGGGCCACGGCGGAGGTCTGGGTGCTCCGGGGTGAGCTTCTGGAGCAGCTCGGCGAGCCCGTCGCCGCGTTCACGACCTACGCCTACGCCGCGAGCCTCGGCGTCACCGGCTTAGAGGAGCGCCTCAACCGCCTCTACGCGGGCCCCGCGAGCGCGGCGGACGTCGTCGGCGCCTGGCCCAAGCCGTCGAGCGCCGGGGCCGTGCCCGCGCCGCCGTCGTTGAGCGCCGCCCCTCGTTTCCCGGTCCGCGCCGTGCAGACCCGCCAAGGCGCGCTCGACCTGGCCGCCGAGCCCCTCGTCGTCGTGGCCTTCTGGGCGAGCTGGTGTGTGCCCTGCGCGGCGGAGCTGCCGGAGCTCGACAAGCTCGCCGGTCGAATGGCCGCCCAGGGCGTGCCGGTCAAGATCGTCGCCCTCTCCGTCGATGAGCAAGAGCGCGACTACACCCGCTGGCTCACCAACCGCGAGCTGAACCAGCTCATCATCGGCCGCGATCCCGCGCTGGCCCGTGAGGCGAAGGTGACGGGTATCCCGTCCACTTGGGTGCTCGGCCCAGGCGGCGTGGTCCTGGCCTTTCACCAGGGCTACATTCCCGGCGACATCGACAAGCTGGAGGAGGAGCTGCGCTCGGCCGCCCAAACCCCGTGATCCACGGGCGCAGGTGCCGACTCTCTCCCCTCATCGTGGCCGGGCGCTCCCCCGGCGTGGAGCGTCTCCATGTGTGGAATCGTCGGATATGTGGGCCCCCGCGACGCGGGTCCGGTCTTGATGGACGGCCTTCGGCGCCTGGAGTACCGCGGCTATGACAGCGCAGGCGTCGCGATCTTAGAGGGGGACACCCTCACGATTCGCCGCGAAGTTGGTCAGGTGTCCAATCTTGCCGCGACGATGCCCGAGCGCACCACGGGCCACCTCGGCATCGCCCACACGCGCTGGGCCACCCACGGCGGCGTCACGCGGGCCAACGCCCACCCCCACGCCGACGCCGATCGCCGCGTCGCCGTCGCCCACAACGGCATCCTCGACAACCACACCGTCATTCGGCGCAACCTTGAGGCCGAGGGGGTCGTGTTTCGGTCCGACACGGACACCGAGGTTCTGCCCCACCTCATCCACAAGTTCTACACCGGTGACCCCGTCGAGGCCCTGCGCCGGGCCTTGGGGGAGGTGCGCGGCACCTACGGCGTCGCGGTCGTCTTCGCCGACCACCCCGACCTCATCCTCGCCGCCCGCAACGGCTCGCCCCTGGTCGTGGGCCTGGGCGAAGGCGAGAACTTCATCGCGTCAGACTCCCACGCGCTGGTCCGGTACACGCGCCGGGTGATCTACCTGGAGGACGGCGAGCTGGCGGTCGTGAAGGCCGATGACGTCGCCACCTTACGCATCTCCGGCGGCCGCGCCGCGCCCCACACCGTCGAGGAGCTGGAGCCCGTCTACGGCGTCGAGGGCAAGGGCGAGTTCGCGCACTACATGCTCAAGGAGATCCACGAGCAGCCCGAGTCCATCGCCCGCTGCCTGCGCGGCCGCGTGCTCCCTGAAGAGGGCAACGCGCGCCTGGGCGGCTTTGAGATGAGCCCCCGGGACCTGAACGCGCTCAGCCGGGTGCAGCTCCTGGGCTGCGGCACGAGCTTTCACGCCGGGCTCGTCGGCGCCTTGTCCATCGAGGGCCTCGCCCGGGTGCCGTCGAGCGCGGAGATCGCCTCGGAGTTCCGCGCCCGCAACCCCGTCATCGCCTCGGACGGCCTCTACCTCGCGATCTCCCAGTCCGGCGAGACCGCCGACACCCTCGGCGCGGTCAAAGAGGTCCAGGTCAAGGGCGGCCGCGTGATGGGCGTGGTGAACGTCGTCGGCTCCAGCATCGCCCGATCCTGCGGCGCCGGGGTGTACATCCACTCCGGCCCCGAGGTCGCCGTCGCGTCTACGAAGGCCTTCACCTCCCAGGTGACCGCGCTGTTCATCTTCACCTTGATGTTGGCGCGCACCCGCACCTTGAGCCCCCATGACGCGAGCCGCCTCGCCCGGGCGCTCATGGAGGCCCCGGAGCACGTCCGCGCCTACCTGGCGAGCCCGGGCCCGATCCAAGAGGCCGTGCGCCTGCTCGTCGCCGCGCGCTACGCCTTGTTCATGGGACGCGGCGTGTCCTGGCCTGTGGCGATGGAGGGCGCGCTCAAGCTCAAGGAGATCGCGTACATCCCCTGCGAGGCCTACCCCGCCGGAGAGATGAAGCACGGCCCGATCGCGATGCTGGAGAAGGGCACGCCGGTCATCGCGATCGTCCCCCAAGACGAGCACCACGAGCGCACGCTGTCCAACATCCAAGAGGTGAAGGCGCGCGGTGCCTCGATCATCGGCATCTTCACCCGGGGCGACGAGGAGGCCGAGCGCCTCTCGGACGTGGCCTTGCCCGTGCCCGTGGTGGATCCGCTGCTCACGCCGCTCGTCACGGTGCTGCCGCTGCAGCTCCTCGCGTACCAGGCCGCCTTGGCCCTGGGCCGCGACATCGACCGGCCGCGCAACCTCGCGAAGTCCGTGACGGTGGAGTAGGGCGCGCTGAACACGTCAAGGGCGCGTCACGGGCCTTGCCCCGGCGGCGCGGAGGTGGCACGCTTGCGATCTATGACTCTCCGCCCGCACCTCACCCTCCGCCTGATCCTCTCTGTCACCGGCCTCGCCGCCCTCGCCGCCTGCGCGGTGAGCCAAGAGAAGATCCCCGATCACCGGCTCTTCGCCGACGAAGACGACGCGCTGACCGCCCAAGGGCAGGTCACCTTCGCCGTCGTCGGCAACCTGCGCGCGCCCTTGCCGCTCTTGGACAAAGGGGAGGGCCTCGTGTGGCACGACGGCGTCACCGAGGCGATCCAGGCCGAGCTGCAGCGCCGGGCGGACGCCAAGAGCCTCAAGTTTGTCGTGCTCACCGGCGACGAGGTGCGCTACTCCGCCGACAAGGAGTGGAAGGCCTGGGACACCGAGTGGCGCGACGTCCTCGACGGCGAGACCTTGCCCACCCGCGAAGGGTACCGCCTGCCGGTGATCCCCGTCATCGGCGACCACGAGTACCTTGGCGACCGCAAGCTCAAGGGCGTTGAGGGCGCCTTCCCCGGCGTCGGCGTCGACATCGGCTTCAACCGCGTGGCGAGCTGGTACCACTTCGACATGCGCGTGGGCGACAGCATCTGGCGGTTCGTGATCCTCGACTCCAACAAGCAGAAGCTCGGCTCCCGCTGGAACGAGCAGCTCTACTGGATCCCCCGGGCCGCCGAGGGCCGCTACGACCACGTCGTGACCTTCATGCACCACCCCGTCGTCTCCTTGGCCCCGGCCGCTGGGCGCAACGAGGACGGCGCGCCACTGGAGCTCATCGAGGCCCTTGAAGAGAACCTCAAGCTCCTGCGCCTGCGCGCGGTGTTCAGCGGCGACGCCCACACGAGCGAGGTGATCTTGCCCGATGGTCGCCTGGGCTCGGCGCACATCAGCGCGGGCGGCGGCGGCGGCGGGGCCGAGGCCTTGGAGCGCTGGGGCAACGGCCGCGACGTGAACATGGGCGACATCCAGCTTGAGCCCATCTTCGACGTGAAGCTCCAGATGGCCTTTGACGCCCAGGCCCAAGCCAGCGCCTTCCCCGAGACCGTGGTCGACAAAGCCAAGGCCCGGGGGAGCTGGGAGGGCTTCACCGCCACCTATGATCCCAGCTACTTCCCGCTCTATGGCT
>JBEAVX010000093.1:0-10848 GCA_041160755.1 Pseudomonadota bacterium | reverse complement strand
TTCCGGATGGACCGGCGCAGGTCACGCACGGGCACCATGGCCTCGCGGGCGACCTTGTTGATCTCGGCCTCGTGCCGGGCGATGTCGCGCCAGGCGTCGTGTAAGGACCGAGACCAGCGCTGCATCCGGGGCTTCTCGATCTCCACCGTCATGAGGAGCTGGAACAGCGCCTCTTCAGTGGCGGCGAGGCGCTGCTCGTTGTTGTCCTTGCGGCGCCGGGACTTGGAGCGCGCCAGGGTGCGGTGCAGCTTCTTGCGCCGCTCGTCGAGGAGCACCGCGAGGTGGTAGGAGTGCTGGAGGCGCAGCAGGCGGGTCGTCTCGCTCGCGCGCGGCTTCTTGCCGTTGCGCAGGGCGCGATCGAGCTTCTCTTGCTCCTCGTCGATGATCTCCTTGAGGCTGTTCGCCGCGATCGACGAGGTGAGCAGGAGCCGCCGCGCGGCCGTCTCGCCCTCTTCGATTCGTTTGGCGATCTCGATCTCTCCATCTCGGGAGAGCAGCGACACCCGACCCATCTTGCGCAGGTACATGCGCACAGGGTCGTTGGAGCGCCCGGCGGGGGCGCTCTCGGGGAGCTGCTGTTCGGGGTTGAGGCCCCGACGCTCCGCCTCGGCGCGCTTCTTGGCCTGATTGACGACCTCGATGTCCATGTTCGAGAACATGATCATCACGTCGTCGATCTGATCCGCGCCGATGAGGTGGGTAGGCAGGATGGTGCTCATCTCTTCGTGGGTGACGTACCCACGCTGCTTGCCCACGTCGATCAGCGCCTGGATCTCCTTGAGGTCCTTGTCCTTGAGCATCCAGAGTCCTTTGGTGGCATCGGGTTCAGGGGCCTCGCCCCGTCAGCGCATGGGACCAGTGATCCGAACGAGCTCCTGCTTTCGTCGAACCATCTCCTGCTGCTCTGACAGCAAAGCAAGATAACGTGGCCTGTCAAGGGTCGGGTCGCAAGCCGAAAGTTCACGCTGGAGCGCAGAGAGCCTCTCGTTGACCGCCTTGCCCTCCAGCCGGGCGACGATCTGCGTCGCCATCGTCGCTGCGCGCTCCCGATCACACAGGCCCTCACGCATGGCGATGTCCCCCAAGAGGCGCTTGACGTCGATGTCCGTGAGGTCTTCGCGCAAGGACGCCAACGATACGCCGTCGAGGAGCTGGTGGATCACGAAGCCCACCTCGGGGTGATCGGTGACGATCTGCGGGTCGGGGATCGCCAACAGCACCGGGGCGGTCTCTTGGGGGAAATGGATGAGCAGCCACAACAGCCGGTTTAGCTCTGCGTTGCCCACAAATCTTGGCTTGACCCCAGCCGGGCGGGCTGGCTCATCGCGTCGACGGCCGATGAGCTCCCGCAGCGCGAGCTCGCCGACCCCCAACAGCCCCGCCGCCCGGGCGATGGCCGCCTCGCGCTGAATCGGCGGCATCTGGAGCAACAACGGGAGGATCTCGGTGACCGAGCGCTGGCGCCCGGCGGGGGTGGAGCCGTGGCGCTGGGCCGACCAGCCGATGACGACCTCGACCAACGATCGCGCCGAGTGCAGGCGCTGCTCAAAGGCCGCCGCGCCGTTCTTCTGCACGTACTCGTCGGGGTCTTTGGCGCCGGGGAGCTCCAGGTGCCGGGGCTCGACGCCGACGCCCAAAAACATCGGCAAGGCCCGCTCGGCGGCGCGTTTCCCGGCCTCGTCGGTGTCGAAGAGCGCGATGACCGTGGTGGTCAGGCGGCGGATCTGCTCTAGGTGGCCTTCGGTGAGCGCGGTGCCGCAGGTGGCGACGACCTCCTCAAAGCCCGCCTGGGCCAGAGAGATCGCGTCGAAGTAGCCCTCGACGACGATCACGCGGTCCTTGCGCTGAATCGCCGCCCGGCCAAGCGACAAGCCGTAGAGCGTGCTCGACTTCTCGTAGATCTCGGTCTCCGAGGAGTTGATGTACTTCGGGCCCTCGCCGGAGAGGATGCGGCCCCCAAACGCGATCGGGCGATCCCGCCGGTCGAGGATCGGGATCATCAGACGATCGCGGAAGAAGTCGTAGGCGCTTCCCCGCTGCTCGTTTCGGCGGGCGAGGCCGGCGCGGATCGCGAGCTCGGGGGGCACGCCCCGGCTCTGGAGGTGGTCGAGCAGGCCCGTCCAGCGGTCGGGGGCGTAGCCGAGGCGGAAACGTTTCCAGGTCTCGACGGTGCAGCCCCGGGCCTTGAGCGCCTCACGGGCGGCGAGGCCCTCGGGGCGGCTCAAGAGGTTCGTGTGGAACCACTCGGCGGCGAAGGCGCAGGCGTCGTGAAGGCTCGCCCGGGCCTGCATCTTCGCCCGCTCTTTGGGGTCGAGCTGGCGCTCCTCCAGCGTGATGCCCGCCGGGCCCGCGAGCTCCTTCACGGCTTCAGTGAAGCTCAGGCCTTGGGTCTTCATCAAGAAGGTGAAGACGTCGCCGGACTCTTTGCAGCCGAAGCAGTGGTAGATCTGCTTGTCGCGCAGGACGTGAAAGCTGGGGCTTTTTTCTTGGTGGAAGGGGCAGAGCCCGACGGAGCGGCCGCCCTGGCTGCGCAACGTCACCGCCTGGCCGATCACCTCGGCGATGTCGGTGCGCTCGCGGATCTCGTCGATGAGGGCGCGGGGGATCTGCATTGGCCCTCGGTTTTAACTTACGCGGCGGCGCCGGGCTGTCCGGCCCGCTCGCGGGGATCGTCGCCGACCCGGGCGACCTGGGCGCCGACGGCCTGGAGCTTCTCGACGAGGCGCTCGTAACCCCGATCGAGGTGGTAGAGCCGCAGAACTTCGGTGCGGCCCCGGGCGGCGAGGCCCGCGAGCACCAACGAGGCCGAGGCGCGCAGGTCCGTCGCCATGACGGTCGCGCCGGTGAGCTGGCGAACGCCCTTCGTGCGGGCGAGGTTGCCGAAGACGTCGATGTTCGCGCCCAGGCGGTGCAGCTCGGGGACGTGCATGAAGCGGTTCTCGAAGATCGTCTCGCGGATCTCGCTCTCGCCTTGGGCCAGGCACAAGAGCGCCATGAGCTGCGCCTGCATGTCCGTGGGGAAGCCGGGGTGGGGCTCGGTGGTGACGTTCACCGGGCGGACGGGGCCGTCGCGGCGCACCCGCACGGTGTCGTCGCCGACGTCGATGGTGCAGCCCGCGGAGAGCAGCGCGTCGAGCACCGCGCTGAGATCCCCGGGGTTCACGCCCTGGATCGTGATGTCGCCGCCGGTGATCGCCCCGGCGACGAGGTAGGTGCCGGCCTCGACACGATCGGGGAGGATCGCGTAGGGCGCCTTCGCCGGGGTGAGCGAGGTCACGCCTTGCACACGCAGGGTGGACGTGCCCTCGCCCTCGATGATCGCGCCCAAGGAGCGCAAGAAGCGCACGAGATCGACGATCTCCGGCTCCCGGGCGGCGTTCTCCAGGACCGACTCGCCCTGGGCGAGCACGGCGGCCATCAAGACGTTCTCCGTGCCGGTCACCGTGGGCATGTCGAAGCGCACATGGCCGCCCTTGAGCTGGGCCACCTTGCCGTGGACGTAGCCGCCGGAGAGCTCAAACGTGCAGCCCAGCGCCTCCAGGCCCTTGAGGTGCTGGTCGATGGGGCGCACGCCGATGGCGCAGCCGCCGGGCAAGGAGACGTGGGCCTCGCCGCAGCGGGCGAGGAGCGGGCCCAAGGCGAGCACCGAGGCGCGCATCTTGCGGACGAGGTCGTAGGGCGCCTCGTTGTAGGTGACCCGGGTGGTGTCTACGGAGACGAGGCCAGCGTGGCCGAGGCTCGGGCAGCCGACGCGCCCCAACAACGACAACATCGAGCCGACGTCGGCGAGGTCGGGCACCCGGGCGAGGCGGTGCTCCCCGGGGGCGACGAGGGTGGCCACAAGAATCGGCAAGGTGGCGTTCTTTGCGCCGCCGATGGGCACGACGCCGCGCAGGGGCTTGCCGCCGTCGATGATGATCTTGTCCATGGTGGGCTCCTGAGCGGGCCGCTTCGGGCAGAGGATGGGGAAGAGGCAGAGTACGGTTGTCCTATCGACGTGTCAAGAGAGACCGGCTGGCTCCCCCGCGCGAGACCCGAGGCTGCTACTCTGCGGACGAACCGCGACGGCGTCGGGCGCGCGGGAGGCTCTGACCGGCCTCCGCGTGCGCTTCGTAAGCAAACGCCGTGCCAACACGATCCAAGAGCCCAAGACCGAGGCGATGCCGCCGTCCCCTCCCACCCTCTCGGGAAGGCCGAGCCAGTCCGCGCTGGACGCTGCGGCGCTGGAGGGCGCCGATCTGCGCGGCGTCTCCTTGGCGGGGCTGCGCCTCGTGGGGCGAAACCTGCGCGGCGCGGCCTTGGTGGACGCCGATCTCAGCCGCGTGGACCTCTCCGGGGCCATTCTTGACGGCGCGGACCTGAGCGACTGCGAGCTTCACGGCGCGAACCTCACCGGGGCGAGCCTCAAGGGCACGATCCTGCGCCGCGCCCGAGGCGCCGAGGCGATCTTTAGCCGGGTGGATCTCACCGGGGCTGACCTCACCGGCGCCACCTGCCCCAAGGCGACCCTCGACGGGGCGATCCTGCGGGACGCCCGGGCCGATGAGGCGCTCCTGCAGGGGGTTCGGGCCCAAGGCGCGGACCTCGCCGGGCTCTCCGCCCAAGGCGCGGCGCTCGACCTGGCCGACCTGCGCGGCGTGGACCTCAGCGGCGCCACGCTCCACAAGGCGACGATCGAGGGCGCGGACCTCACCGGCGCCACGCTGAGCGGCGCCACGATCACCCGGGCGCGCCTCGACCGGGCGCGGCTGGACGGCGTGCGCTTCCGGGGCGCGGACCTCGGCCGGGCGCGGATCAACGGCGCGTCCGTCGTCGGGGCCGACTTTGAGGGCGTGAAGGCCGTCGGGTTGGGCCTCAGCGGCGTGATCTTGGACGAGGTGCAGCGCGCCGCGCTCACCGCCGGGGGCGTGTCGTTCGGGCCGACCCTCTCTCAGCGGGCCCTCGCCGCGATCTGGGCCTGGGTGCGCGGCGGCGGGCCGGTGCGGGTGGTCTTGGGCGCGCTCACGGCCTTGGGCTGGCCGCTGCGGGCGGCCTTGGGCCTGGGCGAGAAGGTCTGGGGCAAGCTGAGCGCGCGGCGGGCGAGCGTCGGTGCGCTCGGCGAGGTCGGGGAGGGGAGCCTCACGCCGCGCCGCAGCGCCGGGGAGCTTGGCCGCGCCTTGGGGAGCCGGGCCCTCGGCGCCGCCCGGGAGCTGCTGGGCCTCGTCGGTCGCCGGGCCTCTCAAGAGGAGTTTAAGCCCGGGGTGGACCTCACCGGGCGAGACCTGCGCGGCGCGGATCTGCGCGGCCTCGATCTGAGCGGGGCGATCCTCCAGGGCGCGTTCTTGATGAGCACCAACCTCAGCGGGGCGATCCTCCGGGGCGCGCGGCTCGACGGCGCCCGGCTGCGCGGGGCGAACCTCAGCGGGGCGGATCTTCGGGACGCGAGCCTGAACGAGGTGATCGCTGAAGAGGTGGACCTCAGCGGCGCCGATCTCTCCGGCGCGCGGATGAGCCGGGCGCGGCTGCAGCGCGCGGACCTGCGCGGCGCCACCGTGAAGGGCCTCGTCGCCCGCGACGCCGACCTCTCCGGCGCCCGGCTCATCGACCTGGACCTCGCGGACGCCGACCTGCGGTTCGCGCTCTTGGACCAGGCCGAGCTGACCGGGGCCTCGCTGGACGGCGCCTTGGTCGAGGGCGCGGAGCTCGGCGGCGCCTTGGGCCTCTCCCCGGCCACGCTCTCGGCCCTGCGCGCCCGGGGCGCGGACATCGGCGGCTTGGGGGTGGATCGTGAGACGATCCTCCGCGCGCTTCGCGCCGTCGGCGGCGGGATCCGCGCCGGGGCGTCCGGGGCGGCCCAGGCGCTGCG
Organism: Pseudomonadota bacterium; assembly: GCA_041160755.1. Lineage (GTDB taxonomy): Bacteria > Myxococcota_A > UBA796 > UBA796 > CAJQPC01 > JADKFE01. The sequence continues at coordinate 5,003 of JBEAVX010000093.1, read as the reverse complement.
CACCATCGCCCGAGGCGTCGTCTGGGTGGCCGCGCGGGCGCCGGGGCTGCTCTTGGGCCTCGGTCGCGGCGCACTCCAGCTCACCCGACGCGGCGTCGAAGGCGCCCAGGCCCTCGCCCGCTTGGCCCGGGAGAGCCTACGCGCCGCCCGGGAGGCCGCCCAGGCCCGGGTCGAGGCCCGCCGCCAGCCCGTCGAGACGCCGGCCCACGACCTCCCCACCCGGGCCTTGGAGGGCGCCCAGAGCCGCTTTGAGCGGGTGTCGGCCTGGTTTGGCCGGGTGAGCGCGGCGATGGTGTCCGCCTGGCGCGAGGGGCTGCGCCGCGAGGGGCTGGGGCAACGTCTCCGCGCCGCCCTCCGCGCCGCGCCCCGCCGCCTCGCCGCCTCCCTCGGCGCGCTTCGGGAGCAGGCCCCGGACCTGCTCCGCGCCGCCTTGGCCCAGGCCCCGGGCCTCGTCACCCTCGTCGCCGCCGTCGCGCTCACCGGCTACCTCGCCGGGCGTTTTCTGAGCGTGCAGAACCTCCCCACCGAGGCCGTCGAGGCCGAGGCCGTGCAGAGCGCCGCCCGGGGCGAGATCAACGAGGCTCTGGAGCGTTACGAGGCGCTCCTGGAGGCCAGCGACAAGGGGGTGGAGCGCTCGCTCTATCGGTATGAGATCGCGGCGATCTTGCTCGCAGAGGGCCGTCGGGACGAGGCCCTGGCCCAGCTTCGTCTGGGCGTCGAGGACGCCGGAGACGACCCCGACGCCCGCGCCGAGGCCCGCTTACGCCTCGCAGAAGGCCACCGCGCCGTGGGCGACTTCGCCGGGGAGCGCGACGTGCTGACCGTGGCGCTCACCGACACCGCCGTCGAGCCCGCGCTCACCGCCCGGGCGCTGGCCGGGCTCTACGACGCCGCCGAGCGTCTGGGCGAGCGTGAGGCCGGGGAGGCCGCCGTCGCCGCCTATCTGGCCGCCCCGCGCAGCGTGAGCCTCAACCTCAGCCTCAGGGTGCGCCTCGCCGAGCTCATCGTCTCCCGGGGCGACTACGACCGCGCGCTGCTGATCTTGGACGGCGCCTCGGAGCTGGGCCTCGACGCCTCCCAGCGCGCCACGCTCCTCGCCGCCTTCGCCTCGGCCCATGAGGCGCGCGGGGCCCTCGCCGAGTCGCTGAGTGCCTACACCTAGCTGATCTCGAGCTACCCCAGCCACCTGGGCCGCGACGGCCAGCGCCTGCTGTGCGCCGCGTGCGTCGCCGCCCGCCGGGGCGAGGTGGAGCTCGCCCAGCGCTGGCTCGACGAGCTCAACCGACGCGGCGCGGCGCCCCGGGTCGAGGCCCAGGCGACCTTGTTGGAGGGCCGCCTGGAGCGTGAGGCCGGGCGCCCCAACACCGCCGCGCTCCTGTTCCGGGAGGTGATCCAGCGGTTCCCCGATGACCGCGAGGTCGTCGCCGCCGCCCAGCTCGCCTTGGCCGAGACTCTGTGGGCCACCGACGACGCCGGGGCCGCCGAGGCGCTCTACGCCGAGCTCCTCGCCTCGGGAGACGCCGAGCTCGTCGCCCAGGTCCAGGTGGGCCGCGCCCGCATCCACCAGCGCCGGGGGGAGGCCGATCTGGCGCGGGAGGTCTACACCCAGGTCATCGAGACCGCGGCGGGCGGCGCGGCGGCGCGGGCGGCGTACGCGGGCCTCGCCGAGCTGGAGATCGAGGAGGGTCGCCCCAACGAGGCGCTGCGGGCTCTGCGCGCGCTCCAGGCCTCGGGCGAGGACGGCCTCACCGTCGATGTCGCCATCGCCGACGCGCTCTTACGCTCCGGCAGCCTGGACGAGGCCGAGCTGGCCTACACGAGCCTCACCCGCCTCACCGACACCACCGGCGAGGCCGCGCTCACCGGCCAGCTCGGCCTCGCCCGGGTCGCCGAGGCCCGGGGCGACCTCAACCGCGCCCGCGCCGGCTACGAGCTCGTCGTGAGCGCCCCGAACGTCGATCCCGCCGTGCTCAGCCAGGCCCTCGCCTCCCTCGCTGGGGTCTGGGTCGAGCTCGGCCGCGACGATGAGGCCCTGGGCGTGTACCGCCGCGCGCTCCAGAGCTTGCCAGAAGGCCACGCCGCGATCTTCGACATCCGCCTCGCCATGGCCCGCATCCTCCAGGCCCGGGGCGAGTTTGAGGCCGCCCAGGCCCAGGTCGAGGCGCTGCTGCCCCTGTACACCACCCCCGCGCGCCAGGCCGAGCTGCGCGTGAGCCTCGCCGAGCTCACTGAGGCGAGAGGCGACGCCGCGGCCGCCTTGGCGATGTACCAGACGCTCCTGGGCGACGACCGCCTGCCCATCGCCCAGCGCGACGACGTGCTCGTCGGCTTGGTCCGCTGCACCTTGGCCTCTGGAGACGCTGAAGGCGCCGTCGCCTTGGCGCTTCGTTGGGAGCCCCGGGCGCTGGAGGAGTCCACCCGCGCCACCTTGGTCGATCTGCGCGCCCAGTCGCTCCGGGCCTTGGGCCGCGTCGAGGAGGCCGAGGCGCTCACCGGCGCCGTCGAGGACGAGGTAGACCCGCTCACCGTCGGCATGAACGAGGCGTCGGAGCTGTTGAACCAAGGCCAGCTCGACGAGGCGATCCAGCGCTACGAGGCCCTGCTCGTCGGCCTGGACGACCCGGCGACGGCGGCGGCCTTACGCCTGAACATCGCCCAGGCCCTCGGCGACGCCGGGCGCCTTGACGAGGCCCGCGCCGCCTTCTCCGCCGTCTTGGCCGCCTCGGCGCCGGGCAGCGAGGCCGCGTTCAACGCCGAGATGGGCCTCGCCTGGCTCCTGCGCCTCGAAGGCCGCCCCGGCGCCGCCGCCGCCCGCTACGCCGAGCTCGTCGCCCCCGACGCCCCATCCGACATCTGGCGCTGGGAGCAGCTCGCCCAGGCTTATCTAGAGGCCGGCCAGCCCGATCGCGCCGCCTCGGCCTACAAGGCGCTCTTGCGCGCCCGCCCCGACGATCTCTCCGCCCAGGCCACGGGCAAGATGGGCCTCGCCGTGATTCACCAGGGTCGCGGCGAGCTGACCGTCGCCCGCGCGCTCTACGAGCAGGCCGCCCGGCAGTCCCCGGACGAGGGCCAGCGGGAGCAGGCCGCCATCCGCGCCGCGCTGCTGTTGGTGGACGAGGGCCGCCTGGACGACGCCGAGACCCGCCTGCGCGCCTTGGCCGAGGCCACTGAAGATCCCGAGCTTCGCCTCCAGGCCCGCATCGGCCTCTCTTCAGTGCTCTTGGAGCGGGGCAACTCCGGCCGCGCGCTCAGCGTCCTGGAGGACGAAGACGCCGGGCCCTTGGGCGTCGCGTGGGTGGTCACCCTCACCCAGCAGCGCGCGGCCTGCCTCATCGCGTCGGGGGATCCTGAAGACGCCGAGGCCCTGTGGCGCGCGGTGCTTGAGGAGTGGTCCACCGACCCCGACGCCGTGGCCCAGGCCCGCCTCGCCTTGGCCGATCTCGCCTTGGGCCAGCGTCGATCCGACGAGGCCGAGGCGCTCTACCGCGCCGCGCTCGACGGCAGCGACGATCGGTATGTGCAGGCCCGGGCGATCTTGGGCGTCGGCCAGGCCAGCGCCGCGTCCGGTCGCGTGGAGCAGGCCCGGGTGCTATACGAGCGCCTCATCCGCGAGTACCCCGAGCAGTCCGACCTCGTGGAGATCGCCCAGGTGGCGCAGAGCGGGCGCCCGTAGGATCGACGTGCCCCCGTCTTCGCCTTGGACCTGGCCCGCGCTGATCGTCGCCGTGCTCGCCATCAGCGCCGCCGCCGTGCTCGCGCGGCTGGCCCCCGAGGTTCACCCCATCGCCATGGCGTTCTGGCGCACGGCGGCCGTCGCCGCGCTGTTGTCGCCCGCCCTGCGCCGCCCCGCGCCGGGAGACGGCCCGGCCACCTTCGCCGCCGGGGTCTGCCTCGCGCTGCACTTCTGGGCCTGGTTCGCCTCGCTTCAAGAGACCTCGGTGCTGCGCTCGACGGTGCTCGTCTGCCTCACGCCCTTGTGGGTGGGCGTGGCGGAGTCGGTGACGCGCGGCGCCTTGCCCTCGCGCCGCTGGCTCGGCGGCGTGCTCCTGGCGCTTTTGGGCGTCGGCGTCATGGCCTGGGGCGCGGCGGGGGCCTCCAGCGCGGCGAGCCTACGCGGCGACGGCCTCGCGCTCTTGGGCGGCGTGCTCGCGGCCGCCTACCTGCTCTTTGGCCGGGCCGTGCGCCCTCGGGTGGGCTTTCTGACCTACGGCGCCCAGGTCTGCCTCGTCTGCGCCCTGACCCTCGCGCCCTTGGCCTTGGCGGCGCGCGCGCCGCTCGTCGGCTACTCCACGGCGGCCTGGGGCGCCTTGGCGGCGATGGCCTTGGGCCCGCAGCTCTTGGGGCATGTGCTGCTGAACTTCTCGGTGAAGTACGTCAGCGCGTCGGTGGTGGCGGCGATGATCCTCTTGGAGCCCGTCGGCGCGGCGGCTTTGGCGGCGGCGGTGCTCGGCGAGGCGCCGACGGCGGGCGAGGCCTTGGGCGGCCTGATCATCCTCCTCGGGGTGGGCGTGGCGACGCGGCCCTGAGATGTGCGGCCCGATGGTGTATCCTTCCCGCCGGAGACCCCAATGCCCAAGAGCATCCTCCTGGTCGATGATGACCCCGAGACGGTGATGATCGTCTCCGAGGCCCTGGCAGGGACCGACTTTAAGGTCGTCCAGGTGCGCACCTTGGCCGAGGCCCGCTCCCGCATCTCCCAGCGGCTCCCGGACCTGCTCGTGCTCGACGGCTTTCTGCCGGATGGCTCAGGCGTGGCGTTCATCCAGCAGCTCCGCGATCGAAAGATCGACCTGCGCGTGGCCTACCTCTCGGCCCTGTGGCGCGACGAGGCCATCCTGGGCCGCCTCACTGGGGAGCTCGGCGTGTGCCGGGTCTTGCACAAGCCCTTGGGCGTGAGCGGCCTGCGCCTGCAGATCGAGCGCTGTTTTGGCCCCGAGCCCGTCGAGGTCGGCGAGCCCCTCGAAGAGCTCGTGGAGCCCATCGAGCCCGGACGGGCGATCCCC
>JBEAVX010000024.1:0-3371 GCA_041160755.1 Pseudomonadota bacterium | reverse complement strand
ATCGGCGCCCGAGACGTGCTCATCGCGTTTAACCTCTGCCTCAACACCCAAGACGTGCGCCTCGCCCGGCGCCTCGCCCGATCGCTGCGGGAGCTGGCGGGGGGACTCCCGGCGGTGCGCGCCATTGGCTGGTGGCACGAGGGCTACGGCTGCGCCCAGGTGAGCACAAACCTCGTGGACTGGCGGGTGACGCCGCCGCATGTCGTCGTCGAGCGCCTCAAGGTCTTGGCCGGGGAGCTTGGCCTGGAGGTGACCGGCGCCGAGCTCATCGGGCTCTTGCCCCTGGGCGCGCTTGTGGCCGCCGCCGATCATTACGCCCCCGCGGATTCTGACGCTGAGGCCCGCCTTCACGCCGCCGTGAGCGGCCTCGGTCTCTCCCAGATTCGCCCTTTTTACCCCCGCGCCAAGGTCATTCAGTGGGCCTTGGGCGGATCGGAGCCCCTGTGACCCTCTGGATGTGCCTCGTCTCCTTCGCCTTCGCGGCGGAGCTCCCCGAGGTTGAGCTGGGCTGGCACGGCGCCACGGGCTGGATCACCGCCCGTCCGCCCGCCGGGGAGCACGTCGCCCCCGAGGCCCCGGTCACCGCCGAGCTGCGGCTCGGAGATCAGCGGGTGGTGGTCGACGCGAGCGGCCTGGAGCTGCAAGACGGCCTGCGCCTCGCCCTGCCGCCGGGCGTCTCCTCCGTGGAAGGCACCCTCTCCTTGTCTCTGTGTGAGGACGGCGGCACCACCTGTCGTCTGGTGAACGTCGGCTTTGACCTGCCGATCTCCGGCTGGCGTGGCCGCGCCCGGCAGCCCGGCGTGGCCTTAGACGCCGCGGAGGCCGCGCCGCCGATGTTTGCCGTCGAGGGCGCTGTGGAGGCCGCCTTCGCCCGGGCCAAGTCCGACGAGCGGCTGGTGCTCCTCGACTTCTCGGCGGTGTGGTGCCCGCCGTGCAACCTCCTCGCCGCCGAGGTGCTCCACGATCCCGACGACGCCGAGGTCCTCGCGCCCTTCGTCGTCGCCGTGGTCGATGTCGACGCGCCCTGGAGCTGGACGCTGAAGGACCGCTACGCCGTCGGCGCCTACCCCACCTTGATCGTCACCGATGTCGACGGCGCCGTGATCGACCGGATGGAGGGTTACCCCGGCGAGGAGGCGTTTGAGGCGTGGTTAACCAAGGTTCAAGGCGGGATGTTGCCTCTGGACCAGCTCGCCGCCAAGGGCCCGACGATGACCCCGGACGAGGCCGCCGCCGCCGCTCTGCGCCTCGCCCGCGCCGGTCGTGTGGACGAGGCCAAGGCGCTGTTGCCGCCGGGGCTCACGTCCGCCGACGCCTTGCTCACCCGCTTGGCCTTGAGCCCCGATGAGGCCACCCTCACCCAGCTCTGTGTTCTGGCGCCAGAGCGTGTCTACGAGTACGCCTTCGCCGCCTTGGACCTCGACGCGCTGAGCGCTGAAGGCGCGGCGACCCTGCGGGCGACCCTGTTGGCGGGCGTGGCGCGGCTGCCCCCGGCCCAAGGCGCGGACCTGCTCTATGTGCTCGGGGTGATGGCGCCGACGGACCAGCAGCCGGCCCTGTTCGGCGCGGCGGCCGCGCTGTTGGAGTCAAACCTCAGCGGTGACATCGCCGTTGACCGGGGCCACTACGGCTTCTTGGCCGACCTCTGGATCTCCGCCGGGCAGGTGGACCACGGCCTCGCGCTCTTGCAGCGAGCGGCGTCGGCTTATCCTGAGGAGTTCACCTTCCACCACGCCCTCTCCGGCCAGCTCTTGACCCTCGGCCGCCTGCCTGAAGCGCTGGCCGAGGCCGAGCTCGCCGTGAAGACCGGCTATGGCGACAACCGGCTGCGCGCGGAGAAGCGCCGGGCGGAGATCCTCGTCGCTTTGGGCCGAAAAGACGAGGCGAAGGCGAGCTTAGACGCCGCGATCTCCGCCGCCGAGCGCCCCGCCGAGGGCGTGCAGGTCCGCACCACCCGCTACCTCAAAGAGCTGGAGAGCTACCGCGCGGGCCTCTGAGCCTGTGGGGCCTGTGCTACGGTGTGCTCCTCGCCGGAGACCCCCATGCGCCTCATCTGCCCCGTGATCGCCCTGCTGATCGGCCTCGCCGCCTGCAAAGGAGGCGGCGACGACGCCGTTGACGACACAAACCCAGCGGCCGAGGAGCGCGCGCCGAACCTCACCTGCGTCGCCCCGGAGCGCCCGCCCTCGACGGGGGAGGTCACCTTGACCCCGGCGTTTGACGGCTTGTCCTTCCGCGCCCCGGTGTGGGTGGGCCAGGCCCCCGGCGACGACGCCACCTTCTACGTGGTGGAGCAGGCCGGCCGGGTGCGGTCCATCCGGGACGGCGAGACCGCAGCCACGCTGATCGTCGATCTCACCGACATCGTCGATGACAGCTCCTCAGAGCTCGGCCTGCTCGGCCTGGCCTTTCACCCCGAGTTTGTGACGAATCAGCAGGTCTTCTTGAGCTACACCTCCAAAGAGGACCGCACGCTGTACTCAAACCTCAGCCGGTTCACGATGGTGGGCGGGGAGATCGTCCCCGAGTCCGAGGAGATCCTGCTCAAGCTGGAGCAGCCCTACTCCAACCACAACGGCGGCGGCATCGGCTTTGGCCCCGACGGCTACCTCTACTTCGGCTTGGGCGACGGCGGCAGCGCCGGAGACCCCCTCGGCGCCGGACAAGACACCGACACGCTCTTGGGCAAGATGCTGCGAATCGACGTCGATGGAGGGACGCCCTACGGCATCCCCGCCGACAACCCCTTCGCCGACGGCGTCGGCGGCCGCCCCGAGATCTTCGCCTGGGGCCTGCGTAACCCCTGGCGCTGGAGCTTTGACCGCGCGACCGGGGAGCTGTGGGCGGGCGACGTCGGCCAGAACAAGATCGAGGAGGTGGACCTCATCCAGCTCGGCGGCAACTACGGCTGGAACACGATGGAGGGCAGCGCCTGTTTCCCCAGCGGCGACTCCTGCGACAAGTCCGGCCTCATCCTGCCCGTCGCCGAGTACACCCACACAGACGGCAACAAGTCCATCGTCGGCGGGTTTGTGTACCGCGGCGCGGCGATGCCCAACCTGGTGGGCAGCTTCCTCTACGCCGACACCTACAGCGGCCGCCTCTGGGCCCTGGGGTACGACACGACCACGGGTGATCCCAGCCCCGTCGTGCTCATGGACGACACGGGCCTCTCCCCGGTCTCCTTCGGCGAGAGCAACGCCGGAGAGCTGCTGATCGTGGACTATGGCGGCGGCGGTCTGTACTGGATTGAGCCCGCCGGGGAGCCTGTGGCCTCCACCTTCCCCGAGACGCTCAGCGCCACCGGCTGCGTAGACCCCGCCGACCCCAGCCAACCGTCCTCGGGCAGCGTGCGGTACGAGGTGAACGCC
>JBEAVX010000906.1:0-7302 GCA_041160755.1 Pseudomonadota bacterium | reverse complement strand
GGCGGGGCGGGCACGAGCAGGCTGCCTTCACGCTGCAACGCAGCAGCCAACGCCTCCCGGGCGCGGGTCAGCTCCAGGTGGTCGGCGGGCAAGGCGCGCTCGGCGGAGGAGATCGCCATCTCGATCGTGCGGATGGCGTCGTCTTGGCGACCACACATCGCGAAGGCCCGGCCCAGGGCGACGCGCGCGCGGGCGAGGTCGGGGTGATCCACTCCTTGCACCTCGTCGCCGAGCCGCACGGCGCGCTGGGCGTCGAGCAAGGCCCCGGCGGCGTCTCCGGCGGCGAGCCGGGCCTCGGCGCGCAGGCGCAAGGCCCGCAGCGCGGCGGGGTGCTCCTCGCCCAAGGCGGCGGCGACGGCGCCCAAGTGGGCGTCCGCGGCCGCAAAGGCCTCGTGAACCCGGCCCTCGTCCAGCAGCACCTCGGCCAGGAGCCCGGCGGCGGCGCTGTCCGCCTGACGCGCCTCGGGGATGGCCGTGAGCGCCGCCTCGGCGAAGGCCCGCGCGGCGGGGAGCGCGCCCCGAGCCAAGGCGATGCGCCCGAGGCCCGCCTTCGCCGCGCCCCGGAGGCCCCGGTGCTCCTCGACGTCGTCTAAGGTGAGGAGCAGCTCGTCCAACATCGCCCCGGCGCGGTCGAGATCCCCCCGGGTCAAGGCGACGATGGCGACGTGAAGCTGGGTGCGCGCGCGCTCGGCGGCGCCGAGGTCGGGCAAGGCGAGGGGCCGGGAGATCTGCTCGGAGGGGTCGGGCTGGGTGGAGACGTCCCCCAAGGCGAGGCGGGCGAGGCCGAGGGCTTGTTCGGCCAGGGCGACGCGCTCCGGGGTGTCGGCGAGGCGGGCGGCGCGCTGGGCCCAGGTCAACGCGGCGTCGGGGTGGCCGAGGTCCAGGGCCTCGCGGCTCGCCTTGAGCCAGGGATCGGCGCTGGCCTCTTCAGCGACCCGCAGGGCGTCGGCGAGGGCGCGAACCCGGCGCTCCAAGGCCGTCTTCGGCGCGATCTCCGCCAAGGGCAGGCCCGCGCGCTGGAGCAGGCTCGGCGGGAGGGTGAGCGCGAGGCCGGGCAAGGAGGCGGCGTGCTCGGCGAGCCGCGCGCCCTCATCGGCGAGGGGATCCAGAGACGGCGGGGGGGGCGGCGGCGCGCCGAGGCCAGACAAGGCGGCGCGCAGGGTGATCGCCTCGGGCTCAAGGTCCAAGAGCGCGGCCTCTCGGGCGGGCTCGGGCACCCCGGCTTCAGCCAAGGCGGCGGCGGCCTCCGCCCAGTCTTGGCAGCGGGCGTGCAGGCTCACCCACCCCGGCGTCGGCAAGGCCGCGTCGAGGAGCAGGCTCGGCCCGTTCACCCGACCTTCAGCCATCGCCCAGCGCGCCCGGTGCAGCCTGCGCGCGCGGTCCACGGCGGTCCAGCACACCCCGGCGGACGCGGCGCGGGCGGCGCGCTGCAGGGATCGGTAGTGGCGGCTGGCGTCCTCAAACACCACCATCGACTCTTGCCCGGCGCTGCGTAAGGCCCCGACGAGGCCGTCGCCGTCCCAGCGCGCCGTGGCGCCCGGGCCCAGCGCCTTGACGCCCGCCAACGCGAAGCCCGGCGTGAGGCGCGGGCAGGGCAAGACGTGGCTGATCCAGTCGAAGAAGTCCGGCGCCTGGGCGCGCATCGCGGACGCCACCTCCCCCTCAGCCCAGAGCACGAGCTTGAGGCGGCGCTCGCTCACCAGCGGTCGGTTGTAGTTGAGCCAGAGGATGTCTTCAGGCACCACCCGCAGCATCGCCACGCTGCCCGGGGCCAAGGCCGCGAGCTCCGGCGCGCGCAGGCGCACCTGCACCTCGCCCAGCTCCGTGAGCAGGCGGCAGAGCGCCGGGCGTAAGCCCGCCGGGCTCGCCTGGGCGACGAGCACCATCACCTGACGATCGGCCAGCTTGAGCGGCCGGATCAGGCGGTCGAGCCAGCCTTTCTCGGGGGAAGCGGGACTCGGCGGAGCGTCAAGAGCGGGTGGGGAAAGTACCATTCGCTTCCGTTGGGGTAGGGGAGCAGGCACCACTGCTCCAAGAGCGCCTCGATGGCCTCGTCATCAGGCAATAGCCGCTCTGGGTCTTGCATGACCTCGATGAGCAGCTCGATGTGTCGTTTGTTGAGGCCCATCTCCATGACGTTGCGGCGCTCGTCGATGGCGTCGTTCACGATCTCTGGCGGCGCGACGGCGGCGCCGTGATCCCAAGCGCGCTCGGCGACCATCCGGACAAACCGCACGAAGTCCCGGGCCCGGCCGCCGCTGCACCACGCCAGATGCCGCAGGTGGGCCTCGCTGATGCAGTCCGCGGCGCGCGCGACGCCGGGGGGCGCGGGCAAGTCCTCCACCCGACGGCGGAACACGTCGAGCAAGAAGTCGATGCCGTCGCCTTCGCGGTGGGGGTCGTGGCGGTCGATCACCGGCGCGTTGGCGAGCACCTTGGGCTCAAACCGCCGCACCTGGGCCGCGAGCCCCTTGCGCCGCAGCACCAACGGCGCGGTGAGCACCGTGGCGCAAGAGAGGCTGCCCAGCACCGTGCTCTCGACGAACAACGAGCGTGTCGTCTCGGCGACCTTGATGCGATCGAGGCCGTCGACCAACAACAACAGCCGCCGATACTGGTGCTGAATCGTGCCGATGAGCGCGTTCACCGCGCCGAGCATCTCCTGAACACGCTCGTCTTGGTCGGGCAGGCTCTTGCGGCCGCGCTCGCCGATCTTGAAGTCCCAGCGTGAGGCCCGGGCGACCTCGCCGATGGCCTTGATCCCGGCCTCGGCCGCTGACCCCGCCAGCACACCCACGGGGCCCCCGGCGAAGACGAGCAGGCTCGACGCCAGCCGCGCGAGATCGACGCTGCCGCTGCCCGGCGCCTCGCCGGTTTGAGCCGTGAACCGCGCGGCGGCGCGCTCCAGGTCCTTCAGATCCTCCTTGGACCAGACGTGGCCAAAGCGGGCCTCGGCGGCGCGGTACACGGCGAGGCCGACGAGCAGCAGCACCTCCCAGGTCTGCACATGCTGCAGCGCGTTCGGATCGCCTACGCCCTCCTCAAAGTGCCGCCAGAGGTCCAAGAACACGACGACGTGGTCCTCGCTGCGCTCTTCAGCCACCCGCAGAAGCTCCGTCGTCTTGCCGGTGCCGACGGTGCCCATGACGAGGTAACGTTTCTCGCCGAAGGGCCGCTTCAGCCCGGCGGAGATCGAGGGGATCGGGCTCCAGCGCCGGTCTGCGCGCCACTGCCCCTTGTGGGCGGGCTCGTCGGGATCGAAGCGCCGGTACAGCGCCTCCCAGATGTCTTTGGGCTCGGGCATGGCGCGATTCTAAGGCAAGGGCCCGGCGGGCGCCAGGGGGCGGGATCAGCCCCCCAACAGCCACCGCTGCAGCGCCACCACCGCCAAGCTGTGGTTCACCTCGCCGCTTCGCAGAAGCGCCGCCACCTCGCCGACCGGGCGCAGCACCACCTGAAGGTCCGCCTCTCCGGGCCCGAGCTGGGGCGGGCCGAGGCGACGTAGGCCCTCGGCCAGAAACAGGTGGGTGCGGTTGTTCTGAATCGCCGGGTTGGACCACACCCAGCCGAGGCTCCGCCACACGCCGTCGCCGAAGCCGGTCTCCTCCAGGAGCTCTCGGGCGGCGGCGGTCGCGGGGGCCTCGCCGGGGTCTACGCAGCCGCCGGGGATCTCCAAGGTCTCCGCGTCGATGCCGTGGCGGTGCTGGCGGACGAGGATCAGCTCACCCTCCGCGGTGATGCCGACGACGTTCACCCAGTCGGAGATCTCCAGGCGGATGTACTCCCGCGTGCCTTCAGCGGTCTGCACCGGGCTGCCCACGGCGCGCAGGATGGGGTGCTCGAAGATCACCCGACGAGCGGGGGGCGCGCTCACTCGCGCTTCTTCGTGTAGGGGGAGGCGCTGGGCACGGGGTTTGACTTGCTGTCCATGACGCCCAGGTGCGCGTCGGTGGTGCGGCCGCCTTGTAAGAAGCCTGACGCGCGGAGCAGCTCGCGGAAGCTCGCCTCGTTGTCGGCGCTGGCCGTGGCGTCGCTGTGGTCGCCGTGAAGGCTCGCCTTGAGCTCGATGGCGCGGTTCAGCGCCTGGTTCGCCGACCGGAGCTGCGAGGCGAAGGCCGCGAGCACGGCCTCTCGCCACAGGAGGCCCGCCCGGGCTGAGGGGGTGTTGAAGTCTTTGGCGTCGATGCGGTAGAGCCACCCGGCCTCGGCGGCGACGCAGGAGGCCGTGCGCGCGCCGGACTCGACGAGGGTGTTCGCGCCGAAGAGGTCGCCGCGCTCTAAGGTGGCGAGGAGCTCGGCGCGCTCGCCTCGGACGTGGCGCAGCACCTCCACCTTGCCCTCGGCGACGATGTAGGCCGCCTCTCCTGGCGCGCCCTCCATAAAGATCGTCTGGCCCTCCTTCATCGGCATGGCGGTGAACAGCCGGGAGAGCTCGATGATCTCTTCAGGGTCCGCCGGGCGGAGCACGGGCATCTTGCGCAGGAGCGGCTCCAGCGACGGCGCGGGGCCCGAGGGGCTGTCGGGGCGGAGCGCGCGCCACACCCGGCTGAGCAGGCCCGCCTCGGACTTGAACGGCGCGGCGCGGCCTCCTTGGGCGAGCTGCGCGATGCGCAGGTCCGTGGCGCGGATGCGGCGGACGAGGGTGACGAGCGCCTGGCGCAAGAGCGCGTCGTAGATGGCGCTGCCCTCACGACGCATCCGGATGAGGTCTCGCACGGAGAGGGTGAGCACCTCCGCCGGGGTCTCGGCGCGGAGGCTCGCCGTGCGGGTCTCGCCTCTGAAGAACGCGCTGGCCTCGCCCGCGAGCTCCCCGACGCGCACGCGGCCCACCTCGACGCCGCCGCTCACCACGGCGAGCTCGCCGTTGAGCACCACGCCCAGCTCCGCGGCGAGGCCGCCTTCGGTCCAGAGGTGCTCGCCGGGGCGCAAGGCCACACGCACCCACAGATCGCTGTAGCGCTTGAGCTCCGTGAGGGGGATCTGGCGCAAGAAGGGGACGTCCAGCGAAGGATCCGTCGTGCCGGTGGGCGTCGTCATCATGCACTCCGAGCGATACAAGCTGCGTTGAGCTTAACGGGGCGGAGGGGTGGTGGCCCGTCGCTCCTCGGCCAGCCGCTGCTCCGCGAGGCGGAGGTTCTGGGCGGCGGGGGCGTTGTCGGGCTTCAAGGTCAAGGCGCGCTTGAAGGCGTCGATGGCCTGGGCGTACTCACCCCGCGCGGCGAACACCCGGCCCAGATCGCCGTGGGCGGGCCACCAGTCGGGATCCTCGTAGATGGCGGCGCGGAGGTCACGCTCGGCCTGGGACTCTTGGCCGAGCTCCAGGTAACAGAGGGCGCGCAGGTGGAGGTGCTTGGCGACGGGCTGCAGGCCCACGGCGCGCTCGGCGTGAACGAGCGCCGCGTTGGGGTCGCCGCGCTGGAGCTCCAGGTCGGCCATGGCCCCGGCGGGCAGGCCCGAGGTCTCCCCGGCGAGGGCGCGGGCCTGGGAGAGCGCGCGGTCGGCCTCGTCCAAGCGCCCGAGGTCGAGCATCAACGCGCCGAGGTGGTACCACGATCGCCACGCCCTCGGGTTGGTGCGGGTCGCCTCGCGCAGACGCGCCTCGGCCTCGTTCAGGGCGCCACGGCTGGCGTGGACCTGGGCGATGCCCAAGAGCGCGTCGAGATCCGCAGGATCCAGGGCGAGGGCGCCCTCAAACTCCTCAGCGGCCCGGCGGTTGTCCCCGGTGGCGAGGCGGCAGCGACCGGCGAGGGTGAACGCCTCGGCGGCGCGGGGGTTCAAGAGGCGCGCGGACTCGACCTCGCTCAGGCAGCGGCTCCACGCCCGGGACTGGGGGCCCTCGGCGACCCCTTCAGCGAGGGCCTCCCGCGCCCGGGTGAGCATCGGCGCCACGAGGGGGTCGAGCGCCCGGGCCCCGCCGGGGGCGTCGAGGAGCTGCCGAGACCGCTCAAACACGTCCTCCATGTCGCCTCGGCTGGCGTCGTCCAGGAGCGTGAGCAGGCGACGGGCGCTCTCGGCCCGGGCGGTCAGCTCGTCGAGGCGATCGGGCTCGGCGCTGAGATCAAGCCAAGACGCCGGCGTGATGATCTGGTCCACAAACATCGGCAGGAGCATCCGGGGCAGGCGGTTGAGCCCCGGGGGCAAGGCGTAGGGCGAGGGCCGGGCGCCGCGCTGCCCGATCGCCCGGAGCCCGGCGGTGTCGGTGAGCGCGCGGTCGGCGAGCTCCACGGCGCTTCGCACCTGCACCGCCGCGAGGTCGTCCCCGCCCAAGGCCACGGCCTGCACGAGCCTCGGCCAAGGGGTCAGGCGCCGTGAGGCGAAGCCGACGAGCACGAGGTGATCCGCCCCTGTGGAGGGCATAAACGCCATCGCCTGGGGGAAGGTCTCGGCGAAGGCCAAGGCGAGGCCCGCCAAGCTCGCCTCGTCCATCCAGGTGATCGGCACGACGAGGGCGTACACCCCGTCTGCATGGAGGCGGTCGCGTCGTGCGCGAAGCTGGGGGTTCGAGGGCAGGCCCTGGGCGGCGTCGCGCCAAGGCAGGCGCGCGAGCTCGACGATGAGCTCAGCCTTGGGGGCGGCGCGGAGCAGCAGCTCCGTGGGCTGGTGGTGGAGCTGCACGTTCGGGCTCAACATCGCCGTGGCCAGGGCGGGATCTAAGGCGGCCCGGGCGCGCAACGAGTCGGGATCGGGCACGGCGACGGTGAGCCGCCCCGCACCCTGTCGAAGCAAGCCCGCGACGGTGAGCCCCCGGGTCTCGCCGAGCACGACGGCGTGATCCAGAGACAAGGTGAGCCCCGCGCCCAAGGCGGCGACGAGGCGCTCTACGTCGGCCTCCCGCCCCTCGGCGGGCACCTCCGCGCCGTCGATCACCGAGAGGGCCAAGGCGCCGCGCCGCGACCACACGAGCGTCGCGCCGTTGGGCCCGAACCCCCCGGCCTCGGCGGCGAGCCCCCGCTGGGCGTCTTTGGCGCGGGCGAGGCCATCCGCGCTGCGAAGGTGCTGGGCGGGGGAGCTCAGCAGGAGCTGCTCGGGCCAAGGCAGCGGCCACAAGAGCGCGCCCAAGGCCGAGGCGAGGGTGAGGCCGCCGAGCAGGCGCGGGCCGATCCGCCCGCCGCCGATGATCCCGACGAGGCCCAGGCCCCCGGCGAGCAGCAAGGCGAGGTCGAAGGTGTCCGGCCCAGCGTTGAGCCCCAGACGCGCGCCCCAGAGCGCGGCCAAGGAGACGAGCACGCCCGCGCTCCTGCCCCGCAGGGCTCGGCCCAGCGCCCACCCGCCCGGCGCGCCGAGGAGCCCGAGGAGGATCGT
>JBEAVX010000641.1:0-2642 GCA_041160755.1 Pseudomonadota bacterium | reverse complement strand
AGGCCCGCAGGCCGCTCACCTGGCCCTCGGCGTGGGTCACGGTCAAGGCGCCGACCCGCTCGACGCCGGGGGGCAAGGTGTCGAAGCTCATGCCCCAGCGGCGCGCGGCCTCGTCCCAGCGCCGCCGGACGACGAGGCCGCCGTCGTGCACGTCGAGGGCCTCGACGATCAAGGCCCCGGTGAGGGGATCAACGAGGATCCACTCGCGGCCGCGCTGCTTGGGCGCTGGGTCGGCGGGGGTCACCGCGCCGAGCCACATCGGCCCCTCCGGGCCCAAGATCGGCGGGATCACCGCCTCGCCGCCGCCGGCCAAGGCCCGCAGGGGGGCGGCGGCGGCGGCCAAGAGCAGGAGCGTGGTGAGCGCCGGCCCTCGCATCCGGGCTCAGGGTAGGTCGTAGAGCAGGAAGCCGCTCCACCACGACGGGTCAAAGTGCGCGTTGTCTTCGCCTTGGAGCGCGTTGCGGCCGTCCACCAGGGCCACGCCGGGCTTGCGGTCCTGGATGATCGACTCGAAGAAGCGGAAGAGCACCTTCGCCCGTTTGTCGGGCGGGATGAGCCACGACGAGCGCAAGACCGCGCTCACCCCGGCGGAGTGCAGGGCCTGGGCCCAGCGCTCTTGGACGGCGGCGTCGGCGTCGCTGCTGATCACGGCGATCACGCCCTTGAGGTTCAGGCCACGAACCGTCGCCAGGCTCAGGCGCTCCTCGCCGAGCACGATCGACCCCCGATCGCCGATCACGGGCATCGCGAGGTGGATAAACCGCGCCGTCGGCAGGATCTCCTTGAGCTTGTCGATCTTGAGCTCGGCCTTGGCCGGGGTGGACCGGCGCTCGGCGGGGAACTGCCGCCCGGTGGCTTCAGTCTCGCTGGCGAGCTTGATGCCTTCAGCGGCGCTGGCCGCCTCGCCGAGCTCTAAGCCGAGGTAGTCCGTGACAAAACGCTCCGGGGCTTCAGGCGCCGGGCGGCGCAGCTCGGCGATGGTCATCGCCTGGGTGACCGTGCGCACGTCGGCCAAGAACCGCAGGCCCTGCTGCTGCTCGGGCAGCCCGGCGAAGGAGAGCTCGCGCAGGGGGCCATCGGCGACGATCAGGTAGCGCCCGACGCCGATGAGGTCGTCCAAGAAGGGATCGATGAGCTGACGGCGCAGGCTGTCGCCGAGCTTTGGCGACACCTTCGCCCCGCCGCTGGCCTCTCCGGCGCGCAGGGCGGCGACGAGCTGCTCTGCCGTGCGCTGGATGCCCTTCGTGTCGGCGATGCGCACCACGCGGCCCTTGTCTTGGGTGAGCACGACGAGCTCACCGCCGCCGGGCTCCAGGCGCATCGAGAAGATGGCGAGGCCCTTCATGTCGTCGCGCAGCTTGGGATAGTCGGCCAGCGGCGCGGGCAAGGCCCGGGCGAAGGCCGGGGTCTCTTTGGCCTTGGCCTCTTGATCGACGACGGCCTTCTTGGCCTCGACGGGCTCAGCGCCGGATCCGGCGAGCCAGGCCAAGGTCTCGGCGCGTAAGGTCTGGTGGGCCTGGAGGTAGGCGGCCCGGGCGGCGGGCTCAAGGCCCAGGGTGGGGTCGTCGCCGACGGCCCAGGCGCGGTTCATCATCCCGACGCTGTGGTGCCAGTCCAGCAGGAGCACCCCGGCGAGCCCGGCCTCGACGCCGGTCTTGCCGTGGAGCAAGGCGAGGTCGGCGCGCACACCGGCGCCTTGGCCCCCGGCGAGCACGGAGATCGGCGTGAGCGGCCCGCGCAGGTGGGTGGGCGTGCTGCCGTAGCCCTTCGCCCAGTCGGCGTAGGCCCCGGTGAGGTCTCCGGCGGCGGCTTTGCCCCGGGCGCGGGCGACGAGCGCGATGGGGTGCTCGGCGAGGGCCTCGGGGGCGGTGTTGTTGGGGTCGGCGAGGACCGCCCAGGCCGGGGCCTCGGCGGCGGCGGCCGTCTCGGTGAAGGTGGCCGCGCCGCCCGAGGTGAGCGCGCGGGCCTGGGCCTCGGCGCGAAGGGGAGCCCCGGGCTCACCGAGGCTCTGCCCGAGGCTCAGCAGCTCGGCCTGAAGCTCCGCCGGGCGCGCGCCGGACTCCCGCGCGAGGCGCTCCCACTCCAGCCGGGACTCCAGCCGGGCGGTCATCGCGCCCAAGGCGTCGGCGGCGCTCACCCAGTCCTTCGCGGCTTGGGTGATCTGCGCCTGATCGCCGCTGTACTCCGCGGCGCGCAGCCGGGCGCGGTGCAGGTGTTGCCGGGCGAAGGCCTCGCCCAAGGCCGCGTCGGCGGCGAGCGGCGAGACGTTGAACCCGGGGTGGGCCAGAGCCTTGTTTGGTTGACCAACCAACACGAGGCGCAGGGCCTCGGCGGCGTCGGACCAGGGGGCGGCGAGGGCGGTGGCGGCGGCGCCCAGCTCGTCCTCTTGGCCGAGCGCGAAGGCGGCCAAGGCCCGGGTGCGACCGGCCTCTGCGGCCAGATCCACCCGCTGGCCTTCAGCGGCGAAGGCGGCGACCTCTTGGGTGAGCGTGAGCGCCGTGGTGGCGTCGCCGCGCTCCAAGGCGGCCAAGGCCAGCGTGGCGCCCAGCTCAGCGGCGCCGACCTTGTCTTTGGCGGTGACCAGGGCCTCCCGCAGGGCCGTCGCGCCTTCAGCGGCCTCTTTGGCCCGGCCCGACTTGAGC
>JBEAVX010000816.1:0-5829 GCA_041160755.1 Pseudomonadota bacterium | reverse complement strand
CTTCTGGAGGTCGGACTTGCCGTCGCCGGTGGCGGCGGCGCCCGCGTCGGGGGTGGTCGCGGCCTGGCCGGTCGTCGCGGGCTCGGTGGGGGGCTTCGACGCGCCGGGGCCCATGGTGAAGTACCAGCCCGCGGCCAACGCCGCGAGCACGGCGACGCCGATGAGCGGCAGCGGGGAGCGCTTCTCGGCTTGGTTGGCCTTCGTGGCGGCGGCGCCCGCGGCCGCGGCGGCGGCGGTGGCGCCAGGGCGGCGCTGCTGCTGGGCGCGGTCGCGCTGCTTGGAGCGTAAGGCGGCGAAGGGATCGACGAAGGGGCCCTCGCCGCTCGGGGTCGCCGGAGACGGCCCGCGCCCGCCGGGGTCGGACTGGCTCGTCTTGAGGGCTTCGGCGGCGATGTCGTTGCCGAGGCTCGACATGCCGACGATCATCGTCGGGGTGTCCTCGTCCTCAAAGCCGCCTTGTCCGCCGCCGCCGCCGCCGCTCGCCCGGGCGGCCTTCTCGGCCTGGGCGACCTCAGCGCGCTCGTAGATCGTGACGAAGTAGCCGTCGAGGTCGGGGATGTCGCCGATGGTGACCCAGGTGGCGCCATCGTGGGAGATCACGTCCTCAGAGGTGACGCGACCATCCGCGATGTACTTGCGCAGGGTCTTGATGTCGGAGAAGTCGTAGACGAGGCCGATGCGGACCTTCACCTTCCAGGACGGGATGCCGACCTTTCGGAAGTCTAAGGACTCCGCCGAGCGCGCCGGGCCCTTGGGCAGCACCGTCGTCGCGGCCGTCGGCGGAGGCATGTCGGCCTCGTTGACGTCCGGGAAGACGACGAAGATGTGTTTACAGCGCGGACACGTGATCTTCGCGCCTCGCCCGGTGACCTTGCCGTCGTCGAGCTTGTACCGGGCGCCGCACTTCTCGCAGGTGACAATCATTCCGTCGATCCCATCCGAGATCCCTGGCTGGACCAGGAGCAAGACTACCACGGGCCCCACGCCCAACACAACGCCCCGTCATCGCCGGGCGGTCGTCATCGGCGCAGGATCAGCTCCAAGGGGTCTCGCCGCGGGTCGATCATCTTGCGACCCGCCTTGTTGAACATCACGATGAGCATGAGCCCCGCGCCCATGCTCACTCGGCTCACGATCTTGCCATCGCCCAGCTCCGCGTGGTGAATCTCTTGACCGGCGCGTAGCTCCTCGACGCTCTTCGGGAGGCGCAGGGTGCGCTCGCTGTGGTCGTCGTTCTCTGGCGCGTTTGTCGCCTCACCGCGTCGGCCAGCCCCGGCGCCGCCGCTGGGGTTGACCTGCTTGAGGAAGGCGTCGAGCTTCTTTTGGGCCTCGCTGGGCACCGTCGAGGGCTTCGCCGTCGGCGTGATCGGCGCGCCGAGGCGGCCGCGCGGGGCCTGGAAGAGCTCGGGGGGGATCTCGTCGTGAAAGCGGCTTCGGGGGACATCCGCCCAGCCGCCGCCGCCGTAGCGCATCCGGCGCAGGTACCGGGTGAAGGTCAGGCGTTGGCGAGCCCGGGTGATCGCGACGTAGAGCAGGCGGCGCTCCTCTTCGACGTCCTCCTCCAAGGTGCGCTCGCGCAGCATCGGGAAGCTGCCCTCACACAGCCCAGCGACGAACACGACGGGGAACTCCAGGCCCTTCGCGAGGTGCGCGGTGAGCAAGGTGACTCTGCCCTGACTGTTGTCGAGATCGTCGTCTTGGCCGGAGAGCGTGGCGCGATCGAGGAAGAGCTGGAGGCGCTCGCCGGGGGTGGGGTTCTCGGTGACGGCCTCCTCGACCTCGGCGGCGTTGAACAGCTCGCTCAGGTTTCGCAGGCGATCCTCGGCCTCGTCGGCGCCTTCGCTGCGCACGGCGTCCAAGTAGCCGCTGCGCTCGGCGATGAGCTGCAGGAACGGCCCCGGGCTGTGCCGGGGGAGCTCGTCGATGAAGAGATCGAGGAGCGCGAGCAGGTCCTTGAGGGGCTTGGCGTTTCGGCCGGGCTGGGCGGCGACGCGGCGGGCGGCGGTGACGACGGAGAGCCCCCGGGCCTCGGCCTCAGCGGTGACCTGCTCGATGGCCTTCTCGCCGATGCCCCGGCGCAGGCCCACCACCCGGGCGAAGGCCGCGCCGTCCGAGGGGTTGAGCACGAGCCGCGCCCAGGCGAGCATGTCCTTCACCTCGCGCCGCTCGTAGAAGCGCCGGGCGCCGACGAGGTTGTAGGGGATCCTCGCCTGCATGAGCGCCTGCTCAAAGGGCCGAGAGCGGGCGTTGGTGCGGTAGATGATCGCCACGTCCGCGGGCTTGTATTGGCTCACGAACAGGCCCTTGAGGTCCTCGACCACCCGGGCGGCCTCTTGCTCCTCGTCCGGCGCGGTGATGAGGTGCAGGGGCTCGCCGTCGCCTTCAGAGGTCCAGAGCTCTTTAGACTTACGGCGTAAGTTGTTCCGCACGACGGCCGTGGCGGCCTTGAGCACGCTGCCCGTCGAGCGGTAGTTCTGCTCCAGGCGGATCACCCGGGCGTCGGGGAAGTCCTCCTCAAAGTCGAGGATGTTGCGGATGTCTGCGCCGCGAAAGGCGTAGATCGACTGGTCGTCGTCGCCGACCACGGCGAGGTTTCGGCGGCCCCCGGCGAGCAGTCGGATGAGGTGGTACTGGGCGAGGTTCGTGTCTTGGTACTCGTCCACGAGCAGGTAACGCCAGCGGGCCCGCCAGCGCTCCAGCACGTCGGGGTGCTCCCGCAGGATGCGCAGGCTCAGGTTGATGATGTCGTTGAAGTCGACGGCGTTCGCCTCTCGCAGCCGCCGCTCATAGGACCGCAGCGCCTTCTGGGCGACGGGGGTGACCTCCTCGCCGGGGAGGTTGTGGGGCAGGGTCAGCCGGTTCTTGGCCCGGTCAAACACCCCCAGAAGGGCCTTGGGCGTGAACTTGTCGGGATCGACCTTGAGCTCCTTGATGACGTCTTTGGCGACGCGGAGCTGGTCGTCTTGGTCGTAGATCACGAAGCCCCGGGTGTAGCCCAGGCGCTCGATCTCGTGGCGCAAGAAGAAGGAGCAGGTGCTGTGGAAGGTGCCGAGGCGCACGTCCTTCCCGGCCGGTCCCACCAGGGCGTGCACCCGCTCGGCCATCTCCCGGGCGGCCTTGTTCGTGAACGTGACCGCGAGGATGTTCCACGGGCGCACGCCGTTGTGGAGGAGGTGCGCCACGCGCCGGGTGAGCACACGCGTCTTGCCGGAGCCCGCCCCGGCGAGGATGAGCAGGGGCCCTTCAGTGCAGGTCACGGCGTCGAGCTGCTCGGGGTTCAGGCCACGAAGGTGCTCCGGCGCGCTCGTGTCGCTCATTCGGGCGCCCTCATGGCGTCTTGCCGGCCTTTCCGGCGAGGTGGGCGCGCAGCTCCTTGCCTCGGCCGGGGTGGTTCACCTGGGGCCCGCGGGCCAGCGCCAAGGCGTCGTCGGGCACGTCCTTGACGACGGTGGAGCCCGCCGCGACCAAGGCCCCGGCGCCGATGGTGATCGGCGCGACGAGGGCGGAGTTGGAGCCGATGAACGCCCCGGCGCCGATGGTGGTGCGGTGTTTGGCGTAGCCGTCGTAGTTGCAGGTGATGGTGCCCGCGCCGATGTTCGCTTTGGCCCCGACCTCGACGTCGCCCAGGTAGCTGAGGTGGTTGGCCTTGGCGCCGGCGTGCAGAGTGGCCTTCTTCGTCTCGACGAAGTTGCCGACGTGCACCCGCTCGCCGAGCACCGTGCCCTCACGCAGCCGGGCGTAAGGGCCGACGCGGCTGCCCGCGCCGATCCGGGCGTCGATGGCGTGGGTGAAGGGCAAGACCTCGACCCCTTCGCCGACGACGCAGCCGTCGAGCACACAGGACCCGCCGATCGTCGCCCCAGCGGCGACGGTGGTGCCGCCGGCGAGGGTGACGTTCGGCCCGAGCGTGACGTCTTCGCCCAAGGTGACGCCGTGGTGGATGTAGGTGGTCGCCGGGTCGGTCATCGTGACCCCGGACAACATCCAGGCGGTGTTGATCCTCGCGCGCAGCCGGGCCTCGGCCCAGGCCAAGGCGGCGCGATCGTTCACCCCGGCGAGCTCGTCGTTGTCACCGTCGTGGAGCACCGCGCGCAGGCGGCCCACGGCGGCGGCGGCCTCGACCGCGTCGGTGAGGTAAAACTCGCCCTTGGGCGGGTGGGGCTTGAGCGTCGGCAGCACCTCACGCACGAGCCAGGCGGCGTCGAAGCAGTACACGCCGCTGTTGAACTCGCGGATCTGGCGCTCTTCAGCGTTGGCCTCGGCGGCCTCGACGATGCGCTGGGCCACGCCGTCGGCGTCGCGCACCAGGCGCCCATAGGCCGAGCCCGCGACCTCCGCCTCGGGGATGAGCCCGGTGAGCACGGTGCAGGCGGCGTCGCCGTGGCCGCTGAGCAGGCGGCGCAGGGTCTCGGCGCGCAGGAGCGGCGTGTCTCCGGCGAGCACGACGATCACGCCCTCGCGGGGCAGCGCGTCCACGGCGCAGAGCACGGCGTGGCCGGTGCCCAAGGTCTCGGCCTGAAGCGGGCTCGGCGTGCCCGGGGGCAAGGCGGCGCGAACACGATCGGCCTCGTGCCCGACGACGACGACCGGCGTGAGCCCGGCGCCTTTGGCGGCGTCTAAGACCCAGCCGAGCATGGCCTGACCGCAGATGGGGTGGAGCACCTTGGGCAGCGCCGAGCGCATGCGCGTGCCGCGTCCTGCGGCGAGGATCAGCGCCGTGGGCATCATGGGGGCCTCCTGGTCGTCACTCGATGCGTAGGTTCCAGCCAGCGCCGCCGCCCGCCCACCCGGCGATGGCCACGGTGTACTCGACGTTCCCGGTGAGCGTGGCGCCGATCCGCTCGGGAAAGCCCGTGGTGGCGGCGCTCGCGAGGTCCGTCGGCCCCGCGCTCATCAAGAACAGATCGAAGTCGGCGGTGGGGTCGTCCCAGGTCAGCAAGAGCGTGTGCTCCCGGGACTGGGGCACGGTGAACCGCACAAAGTCGACGTCCCCGGTGTAGTCCGTGCCGTTGTTGGACGCGGCGCTGAGCTCGCCGGTGATGAGGCCGGGCACGGTGACCGCCCCGACGCTCCCGGACTTGCCGAAGGTGTCGCCGGTCTCGGTAGACGCGGCGCGCCAGGTGGGCCGGATGAACACGGCGGTGGACTCGCCCGAGGCGTTCCCGACGGAGTCCACGGCCTGAAGGTAGCCGAAGTGGGGGACATCGACGGCGAACAGATCGACGCTCCAGGTGAGGCTTCGGGACTTGCCGGAGCCGCCGACCTGGTCGGGGTAGGTGTAGGTCTGGCTGGCGACGCTGTCAAAGCGCAGGCTGACGTAGCCGCCGGTCATGTTGTCGTCTTCGTCGTCGAGGGTGAAGAAGAAGCGCACCTTGTCGCCATCTTCGTGCGCCGCGAACCGGCTGAGCTGGGGGATCGGGTTCGGCGGCCCGGTGTCGGGGGGCTCGCTGTCTTTGCCTTGACCAGGGCGCCATCCCCCCGTCTCTTCGACGGTCGTGCTGTCGCCCGTGGTGCCGTCCTCAAGGGGGTCGAAGCCGACCCCACCGCACGCGAGGAGCGCGCAGAGCCCAAAGGAGGCGGCGACAGACCGCAGCGGCGCCGCGAGGGGCGCCAAAGAAGAGGGCGAGTTGAAGCCGGTGAGTCGCATAGCAGACTACAATAGCGCGCAGTGACCCGCTTGAGAAGCCCCGGCGTTCACCGGGCCTGAGTCGGCGGCGCGGAGATCCTGTGGCAAAGCGGCTTGAAGACAAGGTGGTGTGTATCACCGGGGCGGGTCGGGGCCTCGGGCGCGCGTTGGCGCTGGCGTTCGACGCCGAGGGCGCGCGGCTC
>JBEAVX010000780.1:0-3074 GCA_041160755.1 Pseudomonadota bacterium | reverse complement strand
GCCTACGAGGTCATCCAGCGCCTGCGCAAGCGCCTCCAAGAGCGCGTCATCGGCCGCGACGGCGTGATCGACCTCGTGATCTTGGCGCTCATCGCCGATGGCCACGTCTTGCTCGAAGACTTCCCCGGCTCGGGCAAGACGACCCTCGCCAAGGCGCTCGGCGAGGCCATCGTCGATGACCTGCCCCAAGATCAGATCGCCAACATCCGCCGGGTGCAGTTCACCCCGGACTTGTTGCCGTCCGACGTGACCGGCACGACGGTGTTTGACCCGAACACCGCGCGGTTCCACTTCCGCCCGGGCCCGATCTTCGCCCACGTCCTGCTCGCGGATGAGATCAACCGCACGAGCCCCAAGGTGCAGTCCGCCTTGCTGGAGGCCATGGCCGAGAAGCAGACGACGGTGGACAACCACACCTACCGCCTCGACGACCTGTTCTTCGTCATCGCCACCCAGAACCCGCTGGACCTCGCGGGCACCTTCCCCCTGCCCGCGGCCCAGCTCGACCGCTTCTTGTTCAAGATCCGGATGACCCACATCTCCCGGGACTCTGAGCTTGAGCTGCTCAACAACCTCAAGCGGGTGCGCACCGGCGACGGGGCCACGGCGGCGCCGGTCACCCGCACGGAGATCCTCGACGTGCGGCGGCTGTTGGAGTCGTCGATCTACGTCGCCCCGGCGGTGAAGGAGGCGCTGGTGGACATCGCCGCGGCCACCCGGGCCTCGGATCGGGTGCTCCAGGGCCTCTCCACGCGCTCTCTGGTGCTGATGTTGCCCGCGCTCCAGGCCCGGGCGCTCTCCCAGCGCCGGGCGTATGTCGGCGCTGAAGACGTCGAGGCCCTGGCGTTCTACGTCTTCGGTCACCGCCTGGAGCTGGCCCCGGGCGCCGGTCGGGCGGAAGAGGTCATCGCCGCCTGCTGCAAGCAGTCCTTGGAGCGCCTCGCCAAGAGCACCCTGCGCCGATGAGCCGCCTCCTCCTCACCCTCGCCCTGCTCGCGCCGGGCCTCGCCGTCGCCCAAGAGGCGCCGCCCGAGGAGCCCGCCGCCGACGCGCCCACCAAAGACACCGGCGGCGCGGGCCTACGGTTTGGCCTCGGCGACGGCGAAGAGGAGGTCATCGACCCCGAGCTGCTGGCGATGGACACCCAGACCTTAGAGACCGAGGCCCGGGCGAAGTTCTACGAGACCCAGCTCCTCACCGCCCGGCGCTACGCGGACGAGCTCCTGCGCCGGGATCCCGACAGCGTCGTCGGCCACTTCGTCGTGGGCAACGCCTACCGCGAGGCCGACGGCAACCTCGCCAAGGCGATGTTCCACCTCGGGCGCTCCCGTGAGCTGTACGAGACCACCCATGGCACCTGGGGCGTCGAGGGTGACACGCTCCACGCCGACATCCTCCGGTCCACGGTGTACGTCGCCTTGGAGCTGGAGGAGCACCAGTACGCGCTGGACCTCATCGACTACCACGACTCCCGCTACCAGCCCCAGCTCCGCGCCGAGCGCGCCTGGCCCTTGATGAAGCTCGGGCGCTACGACGAGGCCCGGGAGGCCGCCATCGCCGGTCGTGACGCCCTCGACCCCTGGCAAGCCTCCGTGGGCTGGAACGCCCTCTGCGCGATTGAGACCATGGCCGGAGACCGCGTCGGGAGCCTCGCCGCCTGTGAGGGCGCCCTGGCGCACGAGCGCAAGATGAAGGAGCCCGACCTCACCACGGACGCCTACAACGCGGCCTTGGCGGCGCTCTCCAACCTCAAGTTCACCGACGCCGAGCGCCTGGGCTGGGAGGCCAACACCGGCCAGACCCTCTCCAACACGAACCCCCACACCTTTCTGGCGTTCTTGTTCTTGGCGATGGGGCGCGGCGTCGACGCCGTAGACTCCGTGGGCCGGATGCAGTCTTGGCAGGCCGCGCAGCCCCCCTACCTGCGCGACAAGGGACGGGCGGCCTCGGACGCCACCCTGGCGATGGTGCTGTGGGTGGCGGGCCGCTCCGAGCCCGCGCTCGCCGCCATCGACCGCGCCATCCTCTTCCCCGACCGCCTGGGCAGCAACAGCGGCCAACAAGCCCAGGTGAAGGCGAGCCACGCCCTCTTGCGCCTCGCCATCGCCCGCACCCACGCCGAGCGAGACGCCGAGGCCGCGAGCGCCCGGGGCCTGATCCCGCTCCTGTGGAGCCGCCTCGGCGCCTGGATGCCCAGCCTCCAGCGCTGGAGCGACCGCGCCGCCGTGCGCGCGCTCCTCGCCGACCGCGACGCGCTCCTCGACAGCCTGCGCCCCTACCTCTTCGCCCACGGCGTCGACCTGGCCCCGTGGATGACGGGGGAGCTCGTCTCCGTGCTCGGCCCCTCCGTGGTGCGCGCGGCGGCCGACCTCGCCGCCTACAAAGAGCCCGACGAGTCCTTCGCCGGGTACCGCGCGGCGATGGAGGTGGAGATCCTCTACGCCGAGGGCGACGACGCCGAGGCGCTCATCGCCATGGACGAGGCCCTGGAGACGCTGCCCAAGGAGGAGGTGCTCCTGCGCGCCCGGGTGACGGCGCGCGGCGGCCAGGCCGCGTGGCGCGACGGCGACGCCCCCCGTGCCCTGGACCTCTACGCCCAGGCCTACGCCTTGGACCCGGGCGTGATCCGCCGCCTGGGCATCGCCCTGCCGGGCAAGGTCATCGCCCCGCCGGATGGCGGCGACGGCGAAGAGGCCGGGGAGATGTTCGCCCGGTCCCCCCGCATCACGAACCACGACGGCGGCTTCACCATCGTGGTCACTGAAGACACGACGGGCCTCACGGCCTGCCTGATGAGCCCCGCCGACGCGCGCCTGCGCTGCGTGCATGGCCCCGACGAGGACGCCCTACGCGCCGCCCTCTACCCCGAAGAGGAGGCCGAGCGGCTCGCCAAGGTTGAGGCCGGTGAGGTGGTCCCGCCGCGAGAGCTCACCGACCACGACCGGGCGATGGGGCTGGTGCTGACCTTCTACGAGCAGGCGTTCTCGATCCCGCTCGGCGTGTCGAACCTCGACAAACGGAGCTTGGACGGGGTGACGGCGGTGGCGAAGGAGGCCGAGCGTAAGCGGCTGGAG
>JBEAVX010000751.1:0-20463 GCA_041160755.1 Pseudomonadota bacterium | reverse complement strand
GGGCGGTCAGCTCGGCAGCACCGGCATCAAGACGGTCCACTGGTCCGAGATCAAGGCCAAGAACAGCGTCAAGCCCAAGTACCCCGCCGCCGCCCGCGACATGAACCTTGAGGGCGACTGCAAGGTGCGCTTCTTCATCGACGAGAAGGGCAAGCCCTACGACGTGAAGATCGAGGCCTGCCCCAAGCCCTTTGAGCAGGCCGCCATCGACGCGGGCATGGCGTCGAGCTTCTACCCGATGAAGGTAGAGGGCAAGGCCGTGAAGACCTCGTTCGTTTACAACTACAAGTTCAAGCTCTCCGGCTGATCTCCTTCACCCGCCCGCTGAGCCGCACCCCCAAACGCGCGCGCGCGCCACGCACCCACCTGAGGTCCTGAATGTCGTTTGATCCAGCTCATCTCTGGGAGTCCATGGGCATCGTCTCGAAGGTCATCTTCTTCGTGATGATCATCATGGGCATCTCGAGCCTCTACGTCGGCATCGAGCGCCTCGTGACGCTCTCCAAGGCGCGCGCCCAGTCTCGGAGCCTCGCGGAGTCCCTCACCCAGCACCTCGTGAAGGGCGACGTCGCCGCCGCGCTCAAGGCCTGCCAGAGCCCGGAGTACAAGTTCTCCTACCTCGGGCACCTCATGGAGGCGGGCCTCCGTGAGCTCAACGGCCGCTTCGACCGCTTCGGCGTCGAGTCCGCCCGCCGCGCCATGGACCGCCGCTCGGTGCAAGAGAACGCCGATCTCCGCCGTGGCATGAACATCCTCGCCACCGTCGGCTCCACCGCCCCCTTCGTGGGCCTCGTGGGCACGATCTTCGGCATCATCAACGCCTTCTCCGCCATGGCGGCCTCGGGCTCCGGCGGCTTGGCCTCGGTCTCCGGCGGCATCGCTGAAGCCCTCGTCGCCACCGCCGTCGGCATCGTCGTGGCGATCATCGGCGTGTGGCTGTTCAACTACTTCACCAGCCGCATCGATCTCATCACCAACGACATCTCCGTCTCCGTCGAGGAGTTCGTGGACTGGTGTGAGAAGCAGCTCGTCGCCCGCGCTGAGGGCAGCCCCGACGCACCCACCCAGGAAGTCCACGCCAAGTAAGGGCGTTCGGCAGGGGTCGTTATGGGCGCCAAAGTCGGCGGCAAAAAAGGCGGAGCCATGGGGGACATCAACGTCACCCCCCTGGTCGACGTCGTCCTCGTGCTGCTCATCATCTTCATGGTCGTCACCCCGATGCTCTCATCCGGCGTCGAGGTGAAGCTCCCCAAAGCGAAGACCACCACCCAGGCCCAAGACAACGGGCAGCACCTCGTCGTCTCGGTGCGGGCCGACGGGGCCATCTTCGTGGACTCCCGGCAGGTGCCGCTGGAGATCCTCGTCGATGAGGTC
Source organism: Pseudomonadota bacterium (assembly GCA_041160755.1). Lineage (GTDB taxonomy): Bacteria > Myxococcota_A > UBA796 > UBA796 > CAJQPC01 > JADKFE01. Next base: position 19,089 of record JBEAVX010000751.1, on the reverse strand, counting down.
AACGCCGAGTTCCGCGCCACGCCGAACCGGGCGATCCTCATCAAGGCCGACTCTGGCCTTCATTACGGCGAGGTCCGCGCCGTGATGGACACCCTCTCCGACAACGGCATGACCACGCTCCTGCTCGCCGCAGAGAAGCTGAAGGAGGACTGAGTGGCCTTCAAGATGCGTGGGGGGGCGAAGTCGGCGGAGTCCGACATCAACGTCACGCCCCTGATCGACGTCGTGCTCGTGCTGCTGATCATCTTCATGGTGCTCACGCCGCGCGTCATCGAAGAGATGAGCGCGAATTTGCCGAGCAAGACCGAGGTCAAGCCCAACAAAGACCCCGACAAAGATCAGCCCCTCGTCGTCGCGGTGTACGACAACGGCGACATCGCGCTGAACCTCAAGGTGATGCCCAAGGCGGAGCTGGCGCAGGAGCTCAAGGGCCGCATCGCCGCCCGGGATCAGCGCGTGGTGTTCGTCGACGCCCACCCCAACCTGGAGTACGGCTTCGTCGTGGACGTGATGGACCTCGTGCGGGACGCGGGCGCCGAGCGTGTTGGCCTCGCCCGGCTCAAGGACGAGGGCCCGGCGCGCCCGGCGGCGGCGGCCCCTGCGGACGGCGCGGCCCCTGAAGCCCCCGCGACGCCGTGAGCAGCTTCGATCTAGAAGCCTGGAGCGCCCCGCGCCGCGAGCGCCTCTCCCGCTCCTTGCTGTCCCTCTTCGGCGACGCCTGGCCCGAGCCGATGATGGCGATGTGCCGTCATCCGCTCACCGCGAGCGGCAAAGGCATGCGCCCCTTGCTCGTGCTCGCGGCCTACGCCGTCGCCCAGCCTGAAGGCGCCGATGACGCGCTGGTGTGGCCTTACGCCTTGGCGATCGAGCTCATCCACGCCTACTCGTTGGTCCACGACGACATGCCGTGTATGGACAACGACGACTTCCGGCGCGGCCAGCCCACGACCCATGTGCTGTACGGCGACGGCTTCGCGCTCCTCGTCGGCGACGCCTTGCTCACCGAGGCGTTCCGGGTGGCGGCCACGGCGAAGGGCCTGCCCCCCGCGCGCCAGGTGCAGCTCATCGCGGAGCTGGCGACGGCGGCGGGGTATCACGGGATGATCGGCGGCCAGGCGGCGGATCTCGGCGCGGCGGGCCGGGTCACCGATGTCGGCACCTTAGAGCGCCTTCACGCCGGGAAGACCGGGGCGCTGTTGCGCCTCGCCGCGCGGCTCGGCGGGATCGCCGGCGGCGCCGACCAGACGACGCTCACCCAGCTCACGCGGTACGCCGAGGCGCTGGGGCTCGCGTTCCAGCTCGCCGATGACGTGCTCGATCTGGAGCAGGACGCCAAAGAAGACGGCCCGCCGTCGTTCCCCAAGCTGCTCGGCGTCGAAGAGACGCGGCACCGCGCCCGGTCGCTCTCGGACCAGGCCATCGCCGCGCTCTCGGGCTTGCCCCGGACGGAGCCGCTCGTGGCCTTGGCCCGGTACGCCGTCGAGCGCAGCCTCTAAGCCTTGGTGGCCACGCCACGACAGCGGGCGGATCTCCGCCTCGTCGAGCTTGGCCTGGCGCCGACGGCCCAGCGCGCCCAGGCCTTGATCCTCGCCGGTCAGGTCCTGTGTGATGACGCGCCGGTGCACAAGGCCGGGGATCGCCTGCCGCTCTCCGGGGTGGTGCGCCTGCGCGGCGCGGCTCCCCATGGCTACGTCTCCCGGGGTGGCCTCAAGCTCGCCGCGGGCCTCGACGCCTTCGGGGTCAACCCCATGGGCAAGGTCTGCGCGGATCTCGGCGCGTCCACCGGGGGCTTCACCGACTGCCTGCTGCAGCGCGGCGCGGCCAAGGTCTTCGCCATCGACGTCGGCTATGGGCAGCTCGCCTGGAGCCTGCGCCAAGATCCTCGGGTCGTCGTCATGGAGCGCACGAACGCCCGGCTGCTCACGGCCCTGCCCGAGCCCGCCGAGATCGTCGTCGGTGACCTCTCGTTCACCGCGCTGGCGCCGATGCTCCCGGCGATCCGCGCCATCTGCGCCCCGGGCGCGCTCCTCGTGTTGCTGGTGAAGCCGCAGTTTGAGGTCCGCCGTGAGCTGGTGAAGAAGGGTGGGCTCGTGCCCGACGCCGAGGCCCGGGCCGGGGCCGTCGCGGGGGTGCTCGCCGAGGCCCAGGCCGAGGGGTTTGAGTCGCTGGGCAGCGTCGAGAGCCCCGTGACCGGGCTCAAGGCGGGGAACATCGAGCACCTCCTCGGCCTGCGCGCCCCGGGCGGTCCATCCGCCTGATCGCGACGGGAGCGTCGGCGATGTGCTATCTTCAACTCCAAGGAAGGAGACAGGAACTTGCGCCTCTTCGGCCTCTCTTTGCTCGCGCTCGCCGCGGGCTGCAACTGGGTCTCTCCCGAAGACCTCGACGCGCGCCTCGGTCAGCTTGACGACGACGGCGACGGCTTCACCCGCGACGGCAACGGGGATCCCGCCCGCATCGACTGCGATGACGCCGACGCCGCCATCTACCCCGGCGCGGCCGAGGTCTGGTACGACGGCGTCGACCAGAACTGCGATCGCCTGAACGACTTCGATCAAGACGGCGACGGCGTGGTCATCGAGGGCTGCGCCGATCCCCGCGACTGCCGCCCGGAGATCCCCGGCGGCGACTGCGACGATCTCAACGCCGAGGTCTTCCCCGCCGCCGTCGACGAGTGGTACGACGGCCTCGACTCCAACTGCGACGCGGCGAACGACTTCGATCAAGACGCCGACGGCTTCGTGTTGGACGGCTGCTCCGACCCGGTCTACTGCGGCGCGACGGTGCCCGGCGGCGACTGCGACGACCTGGTGGCGGGGGTCAACCCCGGCGAGAAGGAGGTCTACTACGACGACCTCGACGCGGACTGTGACGGCGCGAGCGACTTTGACGCCGACGCCGACGGCCACGACTCCGACGAGCACGGCGGCCGCGACTGCGACGACACCACCGACCGCATCAGCCCCAGCGCCGATGACGACTGGTACGACGGCGTCGATCAAGACTGCGACGGCGCGAACGACTTCGACCAAGACGGCGACGGCCTGGTCATCAAGGGCTGCATCAACTCGACGTACTGCGGCGCGGACGTGCCCGGCGGCGACTGCGACGACACCGACGAGACGATCTTCCCCCTCGCCCAGGAGGACGTGCAAGACAGCATCGACTCCGACTGCGACGGCGGCGCCGACTCCTTCGCCCTCGCCTTGAGCTCCAACACCTTCGCCGACGGCGTCGATCTCGCGGCGGGGGAGTGGCAAGACCAGGTCTACTTCTCGATGGGCGTCGGCTACGCGGCGTGGGTCGGCGAGGAGGGCCCCGAGGAGACCTGGGACGCCACCGTGGCCTCGGCCTACTCCGTGCTGCCCCCGTGGCTCAACTTCGCCGACGCGGCGGACTACAGCATCGACGTGGTCGAGACGCTTCCTTGGGGCGCTGAGCGCACGACGGATCCGTCCTTCACCATCACCTCGGGCCAGTCGTTCTCCGTCGAGACCGTCGATGGCCGCGACTGGATCTGCGGCGGCTCGGGCCTCTTGTACGGCACCTCCCGCGGCTTGAGCACGACGTGTTTCCAGCTCAGCAAGAGCGGCGGCACCTCGTCTACCCGGCGGCGCTCGGTGTCGTTCGGCGAGAGCGACACGGTGAGCGATCTCGACGACATCACCACCGCCCGCGACGCCGACGGCGACTTCCACACCCTCGGCTGCGCCAGCGCCGACGGCGGCAGCCTCCAGTACCTCATCGTCTCCGAGCTCGGCTTAGAGGCGGGCACGTCTCTGGCCAGCCAGCTCTTCACCGACGTGAGCATGTCGGCCTGCGCCGCGCACTTCTTGGCGCCGGGCGGCGACGGCACGCTGATCTACCTCGACGGCGACACGAACGAGTACGTCGTCGCCACCTGGGATCCCACGGCGCCTGAGACCTACTCCGGCGGGTTCTCCGGGCTCTTCACCGAGACCTACCGCGGCACCACGAGCATCGCCGACCTCATCGTGCCCCCGGGCGCGAAGACGCCGATCGAGATGGTCGTGACCGTCTCCGGCGGCCTCATCGTGTACGAGGGTGGCCTCGCGACGGGCACGGCGCGCTCGGTGCTCGGCGCGACGGCGGTGCGTGACGCCGACCTCGCCTTGGGGCCCGGTGGCGAGCTGTTCGCGGTGTGGCTCGACTCCTTGGGCAAGGTGCGCGTCGGCTTCGGCCAGGTCGGCACCGGCTTCACGTCCTCGGCGAAGGTGACGACGCCGTTCACGCCCACCGAGGTCACGGCCTGGTACACGGCGACGGGCTACCTCTTCGTGGCGGCCACGGACGGCAGCGCCTTGGCGGTCGGCGTCATCGAGCCCCCGTAGGCGCCGCGCGCCTGCGCTCCGTGCTCGCGCTCAGAGCCCGAGGCCAGGCAGCCAGCGGGCGAGCAGAGTGTCGGAGAAGAACAGCACGATGATGCCCCCCACGGCCAGAAACGGCCCGAAGGGGAGCTGCGTGCGGAAGCCACGGCCTTGGGTGATCATCAGGCCGATGCCGATGACCGAGCCGAAGATCGAGCCGATCATCACCACCGCGAGGGTCGGCCAAGGCCCCAAGAACGCGCCGATCATGCCCAAGAGCTTCACGTCGCCGTAGCCCATGCCGTCTTCGCCGCGCAGGAGCTTGTAGCCGAGGAGGATGCTCAAGGGCGTGGCCGCGCCGACGACGGCGCCGACGGCGGCCTCACGCCAGGTCGGCCCGCCGTCAAAGCCCAAGGCGCCCAAGCCCAAGGCCGCGAGCACCCCGAACGGCGCGGCGTACACCGAGAACTCGTCGGGGATGATGTAGTGGCGCAGGTCGATGTACGTCGTCGCCACCAACATCCCGATGAAGGTGAGGTACACCGACCACGCGGCGAAATGACCGAGGGTCAGCTCCGCCGGGCTAGGCACGAGCTGCCGAAACAACAGCAGGCCCAGGCAGCCCACGAGCAGCTCAATCGCCGGGTAGAGCGGGGAGATCGAGGTCTTACACGACCGGCACCGCGCCCGGAGCAGCACCCACGAGAGCACGGGCACGTTGTCGTACCAACGAATGCCGGCGCCGCAGGACGGGCAGTGCGAGGGCGGGTACGCCACGGAGCGGTCTTCAGGCATGCGCGCGATGCACACGTTCATGAAGCTGCCGACACACAGCGCCACGACGAAGGCCCAGCCTTGGGAGAACAGGTGCGCTTGCTCCAAGGTCACGCGGACTCCATCACGGCGGTGATCACCCGCGCCATGTCCTCGTGGTTTAGCCCCTCATGGGCGGGCAGCGCCAGGGCCCGGGCGCAGAAGGCCGCCGCGTTGGGGCAAGTCGAGAGGCCCTCGCCCCCAAACACCGGCTGGGCGTCCATCGGCGCGGGGTAATAGACCGCCGTGTCGATCCCGGCGCGGTGCAGCCCCGCCTGAATCGCCGCGCGACGGCCCGGCGCGCAGAGCACGACGTACTGGTGAACGCCGTCATCGGGGTGGCGGGGCAGGGGCGTGACCGGCCCGTCGCGGAAGGCGGCGTCGTACACGGCCGCGGCGGCGCGACGGGCGGCGGCGCGGCGGGGGAGCTCGGGCAGGTGACCCAACATCACGGCGGCCTGCACGGCGTCGAGGCGGCTGTTGCGACCCCAGCGCGCATGAACGTAAGGCGCGCTCATGCCGTGGCTGCCGATGGAGCGGGCCAAGGCGGCCACCTCGGGGTCGTCGGTGAGCACGGCGCCGCCGTCCCCGGCCACGCCGAGGGTCTTGGTGGGGTAGAGGCTCAGGGCCGAGGTCAGCCCGCCTGGCGCGCCGTGGCCCCAGCCGAGGCACTGCGCCGCGTCGGCGACGATCACCCGGCGGCCCGCAGGCGCCTCGGCCCGCATCCCGAAGAGGTGCACCGGCACGACGATCTCCACGTCGTCGGGCACCTTCTCTGGGTCCAGCAGCGGCCGGTCGGGCAGCACGTCCACGAAGACCGGCACGGCGCCGATCATCTGCACCGACTCCGCCGTCGCGAAGAAGCTCAGCGCGGGCAAGGCCACCCGCTCCCCAGCCTGGACCCCGGCGGCCAAGAGCGCGATGGCCAAGGCGTCGGTGCCCGAGCCGACCCCGACGGCGTAGCGGCGGTGCAGCGCCTCGGCCAAGGCCGCCTCCGCCTCGTCCACCACGGGGCCGCCGATGTACCGCCCGGATCGCAAGACAGCGAGCACCCGGGCCTCGACGTCCTCGGCCACGGCGGCGTGGCGCGCGGCGAGGTCCACCATGCGGATCCGCGACGGGCCCAGGCTCACTTAAAGTCCCGGCCGCTGAACACCCACACCGCGAGGGTCAACACGACGATCGTGTAGCCCAGGCCATAGCCCGTGGCGCCGATGAGCTGCTCGACGGGGATCGGCAGGTGGTGCACGGCGAGGTCGTGCACGTTGAACACCGAGAGGTTCGGCAGAAACCAGTACAAGATCCCGGCGAATTGCCGGATCTGCTCACTCTCGGCCTGGAGCCCGAACCGCCAGATGTCATCCGCGAGGTGGCCGATGACGAACACGGCGATGGAGAACGAGGCGGCGGTGATCGGCGCGCTGTAGGACGAGAACAGGATCGCCCAGGCCGTGAGCAGGCCCAGCTCCACGGTCAACATCCACCAAGACGCATAGACCGAGAGCGCCGGAGGCCCCTGCTGGGTCAACATCAACAGGATGTAGAGCCCGGCCATGAGCGCGATCATCGTGACGATCACCCCCATGAGCCCCAGGTATTTGCCGACGATGAACACCCAGCGGGCGATGGGCTTGGACACGATGGTGTAGACCGTCTTCTTCTCGATCTCTTTGTAGACGAGGCCGATGCCCAAGAAGATCGACATCACCGAGCCGAAGGCCCGGATCGCGCCCAAGGCCACGGAGCGCACGACCTTGTCTTGGTCGCCGATGGTGATCTCCTCCATGACGAGGCTCGCGCACAAGACGAGCACGGCGAAGAAGACGATGGAGTACAGCACCCGGTCGCGGATGTTCTCGCGGTAGGTGTTCGCCGCGATGGCCCAGAGCTGCATCACGCGAGCACCCCCAGGTGCTTCTGGTTGATCGGCGCGGCGCGCTGCACCTCGTCCAAGAGCACGCTCTCCAAGTGCTCACGCGCCGGGGTGACCGAGAGGATCGAGGCCCCGGCGGCGCGTAGGGTGTCGATGGCGCGGTCGGCGTCGTCGGGGCCCACCCGCAGGATCACCGCGTCGCCGTCGCGGCGGATGACCTCGCCGGGCAAGGCCGCGTCCGCCGCGCTGGGGAGGCGCGTGGCGATGTCGACGTGTTTGACACGATCGCCGACGAGCTCCCGCACCGTGCCCAGGCCCCGCAGGCGCCCGCCGACGAGGATCGCCACGCGGTCGCAGATCAACTCGACGTCGGCGAGGATGTGGGACGAGAAGAACACCGTGCGGCCCCGGCGGCGCTCCTCAAAGATGAGGTCGCGGATGAGCAGGCGGCCCATGGGGTCGAGGCCGCTCATGGGCTCGTCGAGCACGAGGAGCTCGGGGTCGTTGATCAGGGCTTGGGCCACCCCGGCGCGCTGCAACATGCCCTTGGAGTAGGCCCGCAGGGGCACATCGGCGAAGCGCTCGAGCTGCACCCGGGCGAGGAGCTCGTCGATGCGCGCGGCGCGAACGGCCTTGGGCAGCCCAAAGAGCGAGCCGTAGAAGTGCAAGAACTCCCGGGCGGTGAGGTGCTCGTAAAAGTACGGGCGCTCCGGCAAAAAGCCGACGCCGCGCTTGGACTCCGGGTCGCGGTGGTCTTTGCCCAGAAGCTCGGCTCTGCCCGAGGTCGCGGCCTGGAGGCCCATGAGGCACTTGATCGTCGTGGTCTTCCCGGCGCCGTTGGGGCCGATGAAGCCAAAGATCTCGCCCCGGCGCACGTCGAGGCTGAGGTCCTCAAGGCCGACGTAGGGGATCCTGAAGAAGCCGCTGCGATAGACCTTTCCTAAGCCTTCACAGCGCAGCACAACTTCAGCGGGGGATGACGGCGCGGCGGACACTCTTTTACCTCCCTTCTTTGGGGTCTGGACGGTCGGCGGCTGCGCGACGCGCCCGCCAGCGCGCGGTGAGCGCCGGGTCGTTCTGGGCCTTGAGCCAGGCCTCGACTTCAGCGTCAGGCACCGCCCCGGCGGAGCGCCAGTTGCAGCGGGTGCACAAGGGGCCGCTCGCCTCAAAGCGGCCCTCCACATGCGCCCGACGCCAGGACTGCATGAGCGGCCCCCGCCAGAGCGACGCCAGCGGGGTCTCGACCAGGTTGCCGATGCGGTTCTCAAGGTGCTCGTCGAGACAGCAGGTGGTGACGCTGCCGTCGACATGCACCATCGGGGTGCTCCACAGTCCAGCGCATGGGGGTCGCATAGGTGAATGATAGCACCCGTGGGGTTATGGGGCGGGGCCTCGTCTCACGTCCTCGCGTCGTGTCGAGCGCAGGAGCGGCTGATGTTCGAAGCGTTCATCCTCGGCGTGATTCAGGGCCTCACCGAGTTTCTGCCGGTGTCTAGCTCGGGGCATCTGCTCCTGTTCCAGCAGTGGCTCACCATCCCCGGCGACCCGCTGCTCTTTGACCTCGCCGTTCACCTCGCGACCTTGATGCCGGTGTTGTGGGTGTACCGCGAGGATCTGCTGGGCATCCTCCGGGCGCCGTTCCAGGAGCGTGGGACCCTCGCCGAGCGCCCGTCCACGCGCCTCGCGCTCCTCGTCGGCGCGGCGACGGTGCCCACGGGCATCATCGGCCTCACCTTCAAAGACACCTTCGAGGCGATGTTCCACGAGCCGAGCACCTTGGTGATCACCTTCACGATCACCGGGATCCTGCTGTTCATCTCCGGCCGGGTTCCCCAAAAAGGAATCACGCTCGACCAGATGACCTTCCAGCACGCGCTGATCATCGGCTTCGCCCAGGGGCTCGCGATCACGCCGGGCATCTCCCGGGCGGGCACGACCATCGCCGTGGCCTTGATGTTGGGCCTCGATCGGGAGCTCGCCGCGCGCTTCTCGTTCTTGTTGGCGATCCCCGCGATCTTGGGCGCCTTCGTGCTCACGGCGAAGGACGTCGATCCTTCCCACATCGAGGCCGACATCCTGCTCATCGGCGGCGTCGGCGCCTTGGTCGCCGGGTACTTCGCCCTCACCCTGCTCGTGAAGCTCGTGAAACGCGGCGACTTCTCCCGCTTCTGCTACTACGTCTGGTTCATGGCCATCGTCGCCGCGCTCACCACTTGACCACCTCACGTCGAGCGGATAGGGCAAAGCACGCTGTAGGGGTATAGCTCAGTCGGTAGAGCAGCCGGTTCCAAACCGGCAGGTCCCGGGTTCAAGTCCTGGTGCCCCTGTTCTTAAACGCCGCTCGTCCATCACGGATGAGCGGCGTTTTCGCTCTGCGCGCCCTCAACCAGCGCACCTGGAGGGTGATGGTGGAGCCGACCGCGCCTTGGGAGATCCCCGCCTTTCGCCGCTGGCTCCAGCTTCGGGTCTTCGGGGCGATGGCCGCGCAGATCCAGTTCACGGCGATCGGCTGGTGGGTGTACGAGGTCACCGGCGACACCCTCGACCTCGCCTGGGTCGGCCTCGCCCAGTTCTTGCCGGTGCTCGGCCTGTCGCTGCTCGGCGGGCAGCTCGCCGATCGGTACGACCGCCGCCTGGTGCTGGGCCTCGCCTGGCTCACCCAGTCCCTCTGCGCCGTCGGCTTCGCGACGCTCTCGGCCCAGGGCTACGCCGAGACGCCGCTCCTCTTCGCCTTGTGTTTTTTGATGGGCACCGGGCGGGCCTTGGGGAACCCGTCAGGCCAGGCCATCGCCGCGACGCTCGTGCCCCCGGCGCTGTTGAGCCGGGCCGTGGCGGCGTCTACGGCGGTGTTTCAGGCGAGCACGCTCATCGGGCCGTCGTTGTGCGGCGGGCTCATCGCCTGGACCGGCGGGGCCACGGCGGCGTTCACCTTGGCGGCGATCTTCCCGGTGATCTCGGCGCTCGGCGTGGCGACCTTGCCCCTGCAGCGCAGCGCCCCGCGCGCGATCACCGTCGAGGCGCTCATCGAGGGCCTGCGGTTCGCCTGGGACAGCCGAATGCTCTTCGCCTGCATCAGCCTGGATCTCTTCGCCGTGCTCCTGGGCGGGGCGACGGCGCTTCTGCCCGTGGTCGCCGCGGACGTGCTGAAGGTGGGCGCCGAGGGCTACGGCGTACTGCGCGCGGCCCCGGCGGTGGGCGCGGGGGTGGTGGCCCTGGGCCTCGCGTGGCGGCCGATGGAGCGCCACGTCGGCCCACGGATGCTGCTCTCCGTGGCCGGGTTCGGCGCGGCGACGGTGGTGTTTGGCCTCAGCACGAGCTTCCCGCTCTCCCTCGCCGCGCTCGTGGCCTTGGGCGCCTGCGACATGGTGAGCGTCGTCATCCGACAGACGCTCGTTCAGCTTCACACCCCCGACGAGATGCGCGGCCGGATCAGCGCGGTGAACCTCGTGTTCATCGGCGCGTCGAACGAGCTGGGCGAGTTTGAGTCGGGGCTCACCGCGCGGCTCTGGGGCGTGGTGCGCGCCGTGGTGTTCGGCGGCGTCGGCACCTTGGTGATCACCGGCGTCTGGGCGCTGATCTTCCCCGAGCTGCGCCACACCGACCGCGTGACCGACCACCGGCGGAACTAAACCCCGGGCCTGTCAGCCAGAACGAGGGGAGATCGTGCCGTTTGAGGCCATCCAGGGGGATGGGCCGCTGGCACAGGGCTTGCGATGGGGGCGCCGTCCCCAGGAACGAGCCCATGAACCTCATCGACACCGACGTCTACCCGGATCGTGACGTCGAGGCGCTGACCGACGACGCGCTCCGCTTCACGCGCTCTCCGGCGGCGGATCCTCGGTCCTCCGTGGTCGTCGAGGGCGCCCTCGCCGCCCTACGCGGCGCCTGTCAACAGGCCAACCGCCAGCTCCGCGAGGCCGAGCGCCGCCACGAGCAGGCGAACACCACGATGCTCCTCGCTGAAGAGGCGCTGAGCCGCCTGATCTCCCTGGTCAGCGATGGGGCCCGGCCCCCTCGGGAGGCCCTCGACGACGACCTCACCGTGGCCCGCCGCCTGCACCGAACCTTGCTGCGGCGCGGCGAAGACGAGCGATGCCGGGCGCTCCGCTCGGCGATCGACGAGGTGACCACGACGCGCCTGGAGGAGTCCGACGCCCACTATCGGCGCCTCGCCGCGCAGCTCGCCCGGGCCGAGCGCCGCCGCCAGCTCGAACATCGTGTGCGCCGCGTCGAGCGAGGGCTCACCCGCGCGTTCGGCGTGCGCGAGGCCCGCCGGGCCCTGCGCCTGCCGCCTCCACCGGATGAAGCCTGAGCCTCCGCAGGCCCACGGCGCCAAAGGTTTGGGTCTAGCCCCCGGATACGATAGGATACGACCACCCCTCGCCCGTTGTGCCCCAACCCCGTTGTGTGAAGGTGCTGCATGGGATCTCGCGCGCTGCTGATCCTCTCCCTCGCCCTCTTCGTGGCCTGCAGCGGTGGATCCCGCGACAAGGCCCCAGATGGCGCCGCCAAGCCCAGTCCTTCGGAGCAAGACGCCATGATGCCTCCCCCCGCCTTCCCGCCGCTGCCCGGCTGGCTCGCCTTCACCGTTCAAGAGCGTGAGACGCGCCAGAACCCGTGGACGCCGGTTCACCCCAACGCCAAGATCGTCGTCTTCAACCCCCAGGGCTGGGACGAGCTGAACGAGAACACCCCGTTCACCGCGCTCTCCGCCCAGGGCCCGCTGCGCGTCATCTACTCCGAGCTCTCGTACATCCCCTTCGGCTGCGACGACAACCCCACGCAGATGGTCGCGTTCCAGGGCGGCTACGACCTCGCTGAGGAGGCCATCTGGCTGCTCCCTGAAGGCCGCGAAGGCGGCAAGAGCCTCGGCGTCACGGCCGGCGCCGCCACGGAGGATCGCCGCGAGTGGAAGGCCGGCGACTTCACGATCATCGCCGAGCGCACCGGGCCCAAACAAGGCAACCTGCGCATCGCGCGCCAGGGCCAAGACGTCTACAACCAGCCCTTCGAGAAGCAGATCATCGACGGCGCCGACGACTCGCCGATCGACCTCTCCGCCGACTACGAGATCGGCCTGCCCGTGCCCATCGCGGCGTTCACCTTGGCCGCCGGGATGCCGCCGGTGCTCGTGCTCAAGACCTCGGGCTACGAAGGGGTCGGCTTCTCGGTGTTCACCACCGACGGCTCCCGGGGCGTCATGGTCGGTGAGCAGAGCCTCTACCTCTGCGCGTTCTGAGCCTGCTCGCCGCGCCGCCCGTGGGCCTCCCGCTCAGGTGAGGTCCGCGAAGCGGCGGCGGTGGTGGGCGAAGACCGAGTAGCCCAAGGTGAACGAGAGCCCCGAGAACAAGAGCGTCAGCAGGATCTGCCGCACGTTGGGCAGGCGCTGGTTGAGGATCAGCTCCTGGTAGATGCCGACGATGTGCGCCAAGGGGTTGAGCTGCAGCAAGAGCTGGAACTGCTGGGGGTACGCCGCCGGGGGGTAAAAGATCGGCGTGATGAACATCCAGCCCAAGAGCCCGGCGTTCACCCAGTGGCTCGTGTCGCGAAAGTAGACGTTCGCCGTGGCCAAGAAGAAGCCCAGGCCCATGACGAACAGCGACTGCACCAAGATGAAGGCCGGGACGACCATGAAGGTCACCGAGAGCCCGTTCCCCAAGAAGATGACGCCCAAGCCCAAGATGAGCGTGCGCACGAGCTGGTTGAACACCGCCGAGACCACGACGAAGGCCGGGAGCACCGCGGCGGGAAAGTTCACCTTCTTGATCAGGTGGGCGTGGTCGGTGATCGCCGTCGTGGCGCGGGTGAGGCCCTCGGAGACCGAGAACCACGCGACCATGCCGCAGAACAAGAACAGCGAGTAGTGGACCGTGCCGCCGGAGGGGTGGAAGGTCACGCCCATGAGGATGTGGAAGACGAAGGTGTAGGTGACCAGCTCGATGATCGGGTTCACGACGGTCCAGAAGAACCCGATGGAGCTGCCCACATAGCGGTGGCGCAGGTCGTTCGACGCGAACGCCAACAGGAGCGCGCGGTGCTGCCAGAGCAGGCGCAGCTCATCAGTCAGCGGTCGTGGGGGTGGGCCTTCTGGCTCAAGCTCTGGAGGGGAGCCCGGCAGCTCAGGCCGCAAAGCGGGAACGCTCACGGCTCCTCGGCGTCGTCATGATCGCCCTCAGTGTACACCTTCGCCGCCGTCTTGGGCGGGGCCGCGTCGTCGGCGAGAGCGCGGCGAAGGCTGAAGTAAGAACCGCCGCTGGATTGCTCCAGCGGCGGTATGGCGGGGTCGACGGGACTCGAACCCGCGGCCTCCGGCGTGACAGGCCGGCGTTATAACCGACTTAACTACAACCCCATAGCCAGTTTCGTGTGCCTCTTAACGAGGCGGAGCGACATAGTCAACCGAGATGGGCGGAACAGGGATCGAACCTGCGACCCGCAGTGTGTAAAACTGCTGCTCTCCCGGCTGAGCTATCCGCCCTTGAAAGACCATTCAGAAGCTTGCGTCGCCGCAGCGCCTCCGAGCCCACCCAAGTTAACGGGGCCCCCGGAGGCTGTCAAGGCGGCGCGATCCTCAAGCCCTCAAGGTCAAGCCTTGACGGCCTCGCGGAGCCCTTGACCGGCCTTGAACCGCACCGAGCGGCTCGCCGGGATCTCCATGGGCTCCTTCGTCTGCGGGTTGCGGCCGACGCGGGCCTCCCGCACACCGACGGAGAACACGCCAAAGCCCACCAAGGTCACCTTGTCGCCTTCAGCCAGGGCCTTACGCACGGCGTCGGTGAAGGCGGTGAGGGCCTTCTCGGCCTGGGCGCGGGTGAGGTTCGACTCCTCAGCGATCTGAGCGACCAAATCAGCCTTGTTCATCTTTTCGCTCTCGACAGGGCCTGGAGAGGATCAGCAAGGATCCCCTCCGCGACGGGGTTTATCAGCACGAACCCGGACAAATAGCCAGGGGCCACCGCGCTGTCAATCCGACGGCGCCCTCACCGCTCACTCGCGCTCGGCCGGCTCCATCGGCTCGGGGGCGCGGGCGGAGAACAGGCCGTCGCGGCGGGTGATGTCCATGGCGGCCAAGAGCACCTCGTCCATGTGCTCCACGAGGCGCACGTCGAGCTTCTCTAGGACCACGCGGGAGATCTCGGCGAGGTCGGGCTCGTTGTCCTTGGGGATGAGCACGGTGGTGATGCCCGCGCGGTGGGCGGCGAGGAGCTTCTCTTTGAGGCCGCCGATGGGGCTCACCTGGCCGCGAAGCGTGATCTCGCCGGTCATCGCCACGTCGCGGCGCACGGGGATACGCGTCACGACGGAGACGACGGCGGTGGCGATGGTGATGCCCGCCGAGGGGCCATCCACCCCCCAGAGCTCGGGGACGTGCACGTGGATGTCGAGCTCTTGGTAGAAGTCGGGCTTGAGGCCGAACGACGCCGAGCGGCTGCGGATGTAGGTGATCGCGGCCTGGCAGGACTCCTGGAACACCGTGCCGAGCTGGCCGGTGAGGGTGGTCTTGCCCGTGCCGCGCACGGCGGCGGCCTCGATGGGCACCATGACGCCGCCGACGTTCGTCCAGGCGAGGCCGTTGACGAAGCCGATGTCGTCGCGCTCGCCCAGGCGCCCGTGGCGGAAGCGCGGCGCGCCGAGCAGGCGCTCCAGGTTGCGGGTGGTGATGCGCGCCTTGGCCGTGGGCCCCGAGCGCACCACGCGGCGGGCGACCTTGCGGCAGATCGAGGCGACCTCCCGCTCCAGGTTACGCACCCCGGCCTCTTTGGTGTACCGGCGGATCGTCTGCAGCATCGCCTGCTGGGTGACGACGAGCTGCTCGCCCTCTAAGCCGTGGGCCTCCATCTGCTTGGGGATGAGGTACCGCTTGGCGATGGCGAGCTTCTCTTGTTCGGTGTACCCGGCGACCCGGATGATCTCCAGGCGGTCTTGGAGCGGGGCGGGGATGCCGTGCAGGGCGTTCGCCGTGCAGATGAACATGACCTTGGAGAGGTCATAGTCCATGTCGAGGTAGTGGTCGCTGAAGGTCTCGTTCTGCTCAGGGTCCAACACCTCCAAGAGCGCCGCGGCCGGGTCGCCCCGGAAGTCCGTGGACATCTTGTCGATCTCGTCGAGCAAAAACACGGGGTTGTTGCTGCCCGCTTTGCTCAAGGCCTGGATGATCTTGCCGGGCATCGCGCCGATGTAGGTGCGGCGGTGACCCCGGATCTCGGCCTCGTCGCGCACGCCGCCCAAGGCCACACGCACAAACTGGCGGTTCGTCGCCCGGGCCACGGAGCGCGCCAACGACGTCTTGCCGACGCCGGGCGGGCCCACGAGGCAGAGGATGGGGCCCTTGAGGCGCTCCACCAAGGCCGCCACGGCGAGGTACTCCAGCACCCGCTCCTTGACCTTGCGGAGGCCGTAGTGGTCCTCGTCGAGCACCTTCGCGGCGAAGGCGAGGTCGATGCGGTCTTCGGTGTAGGTCTCCCAGGGCAGGGCCAGCACGGAGTCGAGGTAGTTGCGCACCACCGTCGCCTCGGCGGACATCGGGCTCATCATGCGGAGCTTCCGCATCTCTTTGAGGCACCGATCTTTGGCCTCGTCGCTCATCGGCTTCTCGATGACGCGGGCCTCCAGCTCTTGGAGCTCGCTGCGGAACTCGTCCTTCTCGCCGAGCTCCTTCTGAATCGCCTGGAGCTGCTCGTTGAGGTAGTACTCCTTCTGCGACTTCTCGACCTGCTTCTTCACCCGGCTCTTGATCTTGCGCTCGACCTGCAGGATCTCGATCTCGGACTGGATGCTCTTGAGCAGAGTCTCCAGGCGCACCGCCGGGTTCAGCTCTTGTAAGAAGCCCTGGCGCTGCTCGATCTTCGTCTTGAGCTGGGCGATGATCACGTCGGCCAAGCGGCCCGGGTCGTCGATGGCCGAGACGAGGATCGGGCTCTCTTGGGGCATCGTGCGGTGGGTCTTGCCGTACTGATCGAAGGCGGCTTTGGCCTGGCGCACCAGGGCCTCAAGCTCGTTCGAGGACTCCGTCGTCTCCTCGACGTCCTCGACCTCGACCCGCATCACGCCTTCAGAGGCCACGAAGCGCACGATGCGGCCCCGGCGGCGGCCCTCGACGACGATGCGCACCGTGCCGTCAGGCAGGCGCAACATCTGGGAGATCGCCGCGAAGGTGCCGATCTCGTGGATCTCATCGGGGCTGGGGTTGTTGGTCTTCGCCTCTTTCTGGGCGGCGAAGAAGACCTCTTTGTCGCCCCGAGCGACTTCAGTGAGCGTGAGCACCGAGCTGTCGCGCCCGATGATCAGCGGCACCGCCATGTGCGGAAACAGCACCAGGTCCCGCAGCGGCATCATCGGCATGAGGCGGCGGCGTGGGGGGTGCGGTTTACGTTTGTCGAAGAACATCGCTCGAAGACCCTCTCAGCGCGGCGTCACCCCAGAGGCGGGGAGACGCTCATGCCCACTCGGCGTCGGTCTCGTACACCAGGATCGGAGGCTTCCGCCCGGAGACGACCTCCTCAGAGATGATGCACTCCTTGATGTTCGTCTTGTTGGGGATCTCATACATCACGTCGAGCATGATCTCCTCCATGATCGAGCGGAGACCCCGGGCGCCGGTCTTGCGCTGGAGCGCCTGCCGCGCGATGGCGAAGAGTGAGCCCTCGGTGAACTTGAGCGCCACGTTCTCCATCTGGAACAGGCGCTGGTACTGCTTGACGAGCGCGTTCTTGGGCTCGGTCAAGATCGCGATGAGCGTCGGCTCGTCGAGCTCATCGAGGGTCGCGAGCACGGGCACACGACCGACGAACTCGGGGATCATCCCGAAGCGGAGCAGGTCTTCCGTCTCGCAGAGGCCCAGAAGCTCCCCCACGCGGTACTCGCGCTGGGACTTCACCGTGGCGCCAAAGCCGATGGACGACTTGTTCACGCGGTTCTCGACGATCTTGTCGAGGCCGACGAAGGCCCCGCCGCAGACGAAGAGCACGTTCGTGGTGTCGATCTGCAAGAACTCTTGCTGGGGGTGCTTGCGGCCACCCTTGGGCGGCACGTTGGCGACGGTGCCCTCGATGAGCTTGAGCAGGGCCTGCTGCACCCCTTCGCCGGACACGTCGCGGGTGATCGACGGGTTCTCGCCTTTGCGGGCGATCTTGTCGATCTCGTCGATGTAGATGATGCCCTTCATCGTGCGCTCGACGTTGTACTCGGCGGCTTGGAACAGCGAGAGGATGATGTTCTCGACGTCTTCGCCGACGTAGCCAGCTTCAGTGAGGCTGGTGGCGTCGCAGATGGTGAAGGGCACGTTCAACAGACGCGCGAGGGTCTGGGCGAGCAGCGTCTTGCCCGTGCCTGTGGGCCCGATGAGCAAGATGTTCGACTTCTGCAGCTCGACGTCGTCGTGCGCCGTCGTGCGGGACTCGATGCGCTTGTAGTGGTTGTGCACCGCGACGGACAGCACCTTCTTGGCGCGGTCTTGGCCGACGACGTACTGGTCGAGGTGCGCGCGGATCTCTTTGGGCTTTGGCACAAGGGCCCGAGACGCGTAGTAGTCCTCGCGCTCGGACTCTTCAGTGATGATCTCGTTGCACAGCTCCACGCACTCATCGCAGATGTAGACCGAGGGGCCCGCGATGAGCTTACGCACCTCCTTCTGCGACTTGCCGCAGAAGGAGCAGGAGAGCTCTTTGCCGTCAGAGGGTTTACGCGCGCGCAAGCCTCACTCCTTGCCCTTGATGGGCCGGGTGAGGACCTCATCGACGAGGCCGTAAGCGACGGACTCCTCGGCGGAGAGGATGTAGTCGCGGTCGGTGTCCCGGGAGATGCGCTCGTAGGGCTGGCCGGTGCGCTCGGCGAGGATCTTGTTGAGGACCTCACGCATGCGCAGGATCTCTTTGGCGTGGATCTCGATGTCCGTGGCCTGGCCGCGGGTGCCGCCCAGCGGCTGGTGGATGAGCACCCGGGCGTTCGGCAGGCAGCGCCGCTTGCCCTTGGCGCCCGCCGCGAGGAGCACGGCGCCCATGGACGCGGCCTGGCCCATGCAGATCGTCGAGACGTCGGGCCGGATGATCTGCATGGTGTCGTAGATCGCCATGCCGGCGGTGATCACGCCGCCAGGGCTGTTGATGTAGAGGTAGATGTCTTTGTCCGGGTCCTCGGACTCCAGAAAGAGCATCTGGGCGACGATCACGTTGGCGACCTGGTCGTTGACCTCGGTGCCAAGGAAGATGATGCGGTCTTTGAGCAGGCGGGAGTAGATGTCCCAGGCGCGCTCACCACGGTGGGAGGACTCGATCACGGTGGGGATCAGGTAGTTCATCATCGGGTCGGAGGACATCGCAGGCGCTCCAGCTTTGGGCGTTCCAGGGTCCAAGCGGCGGCCTGATGGACGCCGTTCCGCTTCACTTAAGCGCCAGTTGACGCTTCGCACAGCGGGGTTGACGATAAAGACTGAGAGGGCGGAGAGGGGGTTGACCCCGCTCCGCCCGCTCGGCTGCCACGGCGTGTGGCGAGGGCCTCACTCGGCGGCGGGGGCGTCGTCGTTGTCGTTCGTGGGGTCCACAGACTCCAGCACAGCGGCCTCCAAGAGCCAGTCGATGACCTTCTCTTGCAGGAGGCGGCCGCGGAGGTCCTCGATGGCGTTCTCCTTCTGGAAGTAGCCGCGGATGGCCTCGATCTGCTGGCCGCGCGAGTCGGCGAGGGCCTGGAGCTTCTCGTCGATCTCGGCGTCGGTCACCTCGATGGACTCAAGCTGGGCGACGCGCTCGATGAGCAGGCCGGCCTGGGCGGCGAACTTGGCGCGGGTGCGCAAATCACCGAGCTGGGCCTCGTTGAACTGGATGCGGCGGGGGTCTTCGCCGCCGTAGGTGCGCTGAACGCGGAGCTCCTCCATCACCTCGGCGAGCTGCTGCTCGACCATGCCCTTGGGGGCCTCGATGTTGTTGAGCTCGATGAGCTTCGAGAGCAGGGTGGCGCGGGCCTGGTTGCGACCGGCCTCTTCAGCGGAGGCCTCCAGCTTGCCACGAATCGCCAGCCGCATCGCCTCGGCGCCGCCCTCGTAGCCGAGCTGGGCCGCGACCTCGTCGGTGAGCTCTGGGG
>JBEAVX010000742.1:0-11290 GCA_041160755.1 Pseudomonadota bacterium | reverse complement strand
CAACAAGAGCGCCTGGGCGCGGCTGCCCGTGCGTTTGTTGCCGTAGGACTGCAAGGCCGGGTTCAGCCAGGTGTCGATGATCTCGTGCAGACGCGCGGGGTTCCAGCCCGAGCCATACCGGGCCAACATCGCCTCAGCGGCCTCGACGCGCAGATCGGCACGGGTGGGCACGTCCTGAATCTGCTCTAACGCCAACAAATAGCGCGCCTCTCCGGCGTAGCCTTCGCGGCGATCCGGGGGAAGCCCCGCCGCCGCCGCCGCGACCTCAGCGGGAACCTCTTGGGAGAGGCGCTGGCCGCCGATCGACGCGATCGACGGGCGCAGACCGATCTTTCGCGCCAAGGGCGAGACGGTCTGGTCTTGTTCGCCGAGGTGCCACAACAAGGCGTGGACCTTCGGCGCGAGGGGATCGTCGGCGGCGTGGAGCCAGGTGTGCTCGTGCATGAGCAGCCCGGCGAAGGAGAGGTCGGCGCGACCGCTGCTCTCCTCCCACGCGACCACGCCGTGCTCCACCCAGCGGGCACGATCGAAGGGCTCTAGGCGCGCCAAGGTCGAGGCGCCGGCGACCCGCCGCTCAGGGAAGCGGCTCTCTAAGAACGCGCGGGCCTCGTGGAGTTGGCGCTCGTCGTTGGCGATCTGGTCCCGCCAGTTCGACGGCAGGCCGACATACCACGAGCGCTCGGCCTGGCTCACGCCCTCGGGCGCGGCGTCGGCGGCGTGGGCCTCGCCGGGCTCCAAGGGCAGGCCCGCCTCCAAACGGAGGCCCTGGGCGAGATCCTCCATTCGGTGCCCGACCAACGCGACGAGGTCGTAGCCCCCACGGCGCAGGGGCACGGCCATCGCCGAGCGCATCGGCCCCGCCCAGCGGAGCTGCGGCCCCTCCACCGGGGCGAGGCTGCGCTGGCGCAGGGCGATGTCTAAGGCCGGGATGTAGCGGCTGTCTAGGACAAACATCAGCACAGGGGCGGAGGGACCGCCCGCGCCGCCGAGGGCCTCTGCCCAGAGCGGCTCAGCGACCCGAGGGGTCTCCTTGCGCCGAAAAAAATCCCAGACCATCCTGGCTCCTTCTCAGGCGGCGCGAAGCAGATCCTTGACCGTGCGCCCCATGTCGGCCGGGGAGCGGCAGATGGTGATGCCCGCGTCTTCCATGGCGCGGTACTTCTCTTCTGCCGTGCCTTTGCCGCCGGAGATGATCGCGCCCGCGTGGCCCATGCGGCGCCCCGGGGGAGCCGTCGCGCCGGCGATGAAGCCGACGACGGGCTTCTTCATGTGCTGCTTGGCCCAGGCGCAGGCCTCTTCTTCAGAGGAGCCGCCGATCTCGCCGATCATGATGACCACGTCGGTGTCGGGATCATCGTTGAAGAGCTGGAGCGCGTCGATGTGACGGGTGCCCACGATGGGGTCGCCGCCGATGCCGATGCAGGTGGACTGGCCGAGGCCGAGGCTCGTGAGCTGACCCACGGCCTCATACGTCAGCGTGCCCGAGCGAGACACGACGCCGACACGACCGGGCATGTGGATGTGGCCAGGCATGATGCCGATCTTACACTGGCCGGGGGTGATGATCCCCGGGCAGTTCGGGCCGATCATGCGGGTCTTGGAGCCCTGGAGCACACGCCACACCTTCACCATGTCGGCGACGGGGACGCCCTCGGTGATGGGGACGACGAGCTGCAGCCCGGCGTCGATGCCCTCCAGGATCGCGTCCGCGGCGAAGGGCGGCGGCACAAAGATGACCGAGGCCGTGGCGCCGGTCTCCCGAACGGCCTCGGCGACGGTGTCGAAGATCGGCACGCTGTCCTTGAACCGCTGGCCGCCTTTGCCGGGGGTCACGCCGCCGACAAACTTCGTGCCGTACGCGAGCATCTGCTCGGAGTGGAACGCGCCCGCCGAGCCGGTGATGCCCTGGCAGATGACCCGAGTCTCAGAGTTGACGAGGACCGCCATGTCAGGCCTCCTTCGCGGCGACGGCCGCCACGATCTTCTGGGCCGCATCGGCCATGTTGTCCGCAGGGATGACATCGAGACCGCTCTCGATGAGCATCTTCTTGCCAAGCTCGACGTTCGTGCCCTCCAGGCGCACCACCAAGGGCACCTTCAGGCCGATCTCGGTGACCGCCGCGAGCACGCCCGCGGCGATGGTGTCGCACTTCATGATGCCGCCGAAGATGTTCACCAGGATGCCCTTCACGTTGGGATCCGCGGTGATGATCTTGAACGCGGCCGTGACCTTCTCTTTGGTGGCGCCGCCGCCGACATCCAAGAAGTTCGCGGGCTCGGCGCCGTGGAACTTGATGATGTCCATCGTCGCCATCGCCAGGCCCGCGCCGTTCACCATGCAGCCGATGGTGCCGTCGAGCTTGACGTAGGAGAGGTCGTACTCCGAGGCCTGGACCTCGGTGGGATCTTCCTCGGAGATGTCGCGCATCTGCACGACCTGGGGCTGACGGAAGAGCGCGTTGTCGTCGAAGGTCATCTTGCAGTCAAGGGCGATGACCTCGTCCGCCTTGGTGACCACCAAGGGGTTGATCTCGACCATGGAGCAGTCATAGGCCTGGTAGGCCTTGTACAACGACTGCACGAACTTCACGCAGGCGTTGACCTGCTTGCCGCTCATGCCCAAGAAGAAGGCGATCTGCCGGGCCTGGTAGGCGCTGAGGCCCACGACCGGGTCTACGTGCACCTTGAGGATCTTCTCGGGGTGCTCGGCGGCGACCTCCTCGATCTCCGTGCCGCCTTCAGCCGAGGCCATGATGACGTCGCGGCCGTTGGCGCGGTCGAGGAGCACACCCAGGTAGAGCTCCCGGGCGATGTCGCAGCCGGCCTCCACGAAGATGGTGTTCACCCGGGTGCCGTCGATGCCCGTCTGTTTGGTGACGAGCGTCTTGCTGAGCATGTCCTGGGCCGCCGCATGGACGTCCTCCAGGGACTTGGCGATGCGCACGCCGCCCTTCCCGGGCTGGGGCGTGCCCTCGATGACCCCGGCGAGCACCTCGGCGGAGACGTCTTCTTTGAAGCGCCCCTTGCCGCGACCGCCGGCGTGAATCTGCGACTTCACCACCCAGATTGGCCCCGGGAGGCCCCTCGCGACCTCAACCGCCTGCGCCGAGCTGGTCGCCGCGCCGCCCTGAAGCAGCGGGACCTTGTGCGCAGCGAGGAGCTGCTTCGCTTGAAACTCGTGGATCTTCATGAGCGTGACCTCACTGGTTCTGAATGAGGGCGGTCTCGGAGGACCGCGTCACCGGCCCGAGACTGGGGCCGCTGGTGTCACCGTGCCGAGCCTTGGGGGGTGCGCTCGGGGCGACATGAACGTGAGACGCCGCGCGGCGGGAGCGAGCCCACACCGCGCGGCGTCTAAGAAGGATCAGGCCTTGAGGCGGCGACGAGGTTGGCCCTCGGCGATGTACTTGCAGCGGTAGATCGCCACACCTTTGCCATCGCGGAACTTGAGGCGCTCGTCGATGATCTGGGCGGCGATGCCCGTGCAGCGGGAGAGCCCGAAGAGCACGGTGTAGTAGTCGGAGTCCTCAAGGCCGACGGCCTGGAGGAGCGTGCCCGAGACGGCGTCGACGTTCGGGTAGGGGTTCGCGACCTTGGGGTTCTCTTTGAGCACCTTCACGGCGCGCTCACGCATCACCTTGGCGGTGATGAACAGCGGGTCGTTGGGGCAGATCTGCTCGCCCAGGGCGTACTGCACCGCGGCGCGGGGGTCCTCAGCGCGGAGCACGGCGTGCCCGAAGCCGAAGATGAGGCCGCCCGTGGCGAGCTCGTTGCGCACGAAGGACTCGACCTTGTCCGGGTCCGTGGTGCCGACCTTCCGCAAGAAGTCGAGGCAGTCCTGGTTGGCGCGGCCGTGGCGGGGGCCGTAGAGCGCGGCCATCGCGCCGCCGAGGGAGGCGTAGGTGTCGGCGAGGCCCGACGCGACGGACTTCCCGACGAAGGTCGAGAGGTTGCCGCCGCCGTGGTCGAGGTGCAAGACGTAGAACACCCGCAGGAGCCGGGTGAGCTTGTCGGGGTCGGCCCCGGGCACGCCCAACATCTGCACGAAGTTCTCGATGAGGCCAAGCTCAGGCTTGGAGGGGATCGGCTCACCCCAGCCCGAGCGGATGCGGTAGATGGCCGCGACGACCTCGGGCATCCGCGCGATGACGTTGAGGCCGTCCTCCTCGAAGGAGCCGGTCTTGGACGTCATGCCGAGGAGGTTGAGGCCCGCGATGAGCCACTCCATCGGGTGACCCTCTTTGGGCAGCGCCTTGAGGGTGTTGATGACGACCGGGTTCACCGCCGAGCGCTTGACGAGCTCAGCCTTAAACGCGGCGAGCTGCTCAGCGTCAGGGAGCGCCTTGTAGAGCAGCAGGTACGCGGCGGCCTCGGGATCGAGGTCGGCCAGGTCGGCGATGGGGTAGCCGACGTAGTGAAGGCCCTCAAGCGGGTCCACCGAGGAGGTGCGGCAAGTGCCGACCGGGAAGCCTCGGAGGCCGGTGTTGAGGTGTTCGCGCTTGATCTCGAAGAGGACCTCATTCTGATCAGACATTGCTCACTTTCTCCTGCACCGGGGCGTCAGCCCTCACCGGCTCGCGTCGGGTGTATGGCGCGCGAAGAACCATGTCAAGCACCCCCGCGCGGCGACCGCCAGCCCCCCGCTTCCCCCGAGGGGCCTCCCCGTGATACGACGTGGGAACATGCGGAGGAGAGATGAAGCTGGATGACGTGACGGGCTACTCGGATGTGGGTCGTCACCGCGATCACAACGAAGATGCGTTCTTGGTGATGGCCGACATTGGGCTCGTCGCCGTCGCCGACGGCATGGGTGGTTTGGAGCACGGGGAGGTCGCCTCCTCCACAGCGATCGAGGTGCTCAAGCAGGCAGAGAAAGCCCTGCGTGGGGTGATCGCGGCGGTCGATCGTGAGCCTGGCCGTGGCGCGCGGAGCCAGCTCTCCCACGCGATGCGCTGGCTGACCGACCTCGGCTCCCAGACCATCATGCAGATCACCCGGGGCAGCTCTTCAGGCACCACCCTCGTCGTCGGCTGCGTCGCCGGGGGGCACCTGCTCATCGCGAACACCGGCGACAGCCGCGCCTACCTGTTTCGCCAAGGCAAAGTTCGCGCGCTCACCGACGATCACACCGTCGCCGCGGCGCACATGCGCGCCGGGCGCATCACGAAGGAGGAGCACGACGCGAGCCCGTACCAGCACATGCTCTACCAGGCCCTCGGCACCCAGTCCGAGCTCGACCCCGACATCTTCGACGAGCCCGCCGCCGTCGGCGATGTGCTCCTCGTGTGCTCCGACGGCCTCACCGGGCCGGTCTCTGAAGACAACATCGCGCGCATCCTGAACGAGCACACGAACCTCGATCGGGCGGCGGCGGCGCTGATTCAGGCCGCGAACGACAACGGCGGCCCGGACAACATCACCGTCGTGCTCACGCGCATCACCTCCGGGGGCGATCCCGCCGCCTTAGAGGAAGAACGCCGCCTGTTCTTGGGCTGCCCGCTGCTCTCGACCTTGAGCGACACCGAGCGCCGCCAGCTTCGGCACTACGTCGATCGGGAGTCCTTCGAGGCCGACGCGCCGTTCAACAACCCCGAGGCGTTCTACCTCCTGCTCTCGGGCAAGGCCCGGCGCCCGGACGGCCGCGAGGCGGGCCCTGGGGACGTCGTGGGCCTGCGCCGCTTCGCTGGGGCTGAGGAGGCCGCGGTTGAGGTCGCCACGGAGCCCTGCGTCGCCCTGCGGCTGAGCCTCGGCGCCTATGACACCCTGGAGCGCCAGCGCCCGACCATCGCCGCGCGGTTGATGCGCCAGCTCCTCACGCTCATGGCGCGCGGCGTCGCGTAAGCCCGCCGAGCCCCAGAGACAAGACACCCCCTGCGCCCGCGTCACCACGGGCCAGGGGGTGTGTCGTTGACGACCGCCGTGGCTTAGGCCAGGTAAGCCTTGAGCTTGTCCACCATGTCGGTCTGCTCCCAGGAGAAGCCGGCGCGACCAAAGTGACCGTAGGCGGCGGTGGGGCGGTAGATCGGGCGGAGCAGGTCGAGGTGCTTGATGAGGCCCGCGGGGCGAAGGGGGAAGATCTCCCGCACCGCCGCGCTGAGGCGCTCGTCGGAGACCTCGCCCGTGCCGAAGGTGTTCACCATCACCGAGACGGGCTCGGCGACGCCGATGGCGTACGCCACCTGGACCAGGCAACGCTTGGCGTAGCCCGAGGCGACGACGTTCTTGGCGATGTAGCGCGCCATGTAGGCCGCCGAGCGGTCGACCTTCGAGGGATCCTTGCCGGAGAACGCGCCGCCGCCGTGGGCGCCATGGCCGCCGTAGGTGTCGACGATGATCTTGCGGCCGGTGAGCCCGCAGTCGCCCATGGGCCCGCCGATGACGAAGCGGCCCGTGGGGTTCACGAAGTAGCGGGTGTTGTTGTCGAGCAGGTCACCGGGGAGGGTGGTCTTGATGACGTGCTCGATGATGTAGTGCTTGATGTCGTTGTACTCGACCTTGTCGTCGGTCTGGGTGGAGACGACGACGGTGTCGATGCGGGACGGGGCGCCGTCCTTGTACTCGACGGTGACCTGGCTCTTGGCGTCGGGCCGCAACCAGCTCACGTCGCTGCGTTTGCGGTTGTGGGTGAGGGTCTCCAGGATGCGGTGCGAGTAGTGGATCGACATGGGCATGAGCACGTCGGTCTCGTCGCAGGCGTAGCCGAACATCATGCCTTGGTCACCGGCGCCTTGCTCGGTGAAGAGGCCCTCTCCGGCGGTGACGCCCTGGGAGATGTCCGGGGACTGGGCCTCCAGGGCGATCTGCACGGCGCAGGTGGTGCCGTCGAAGCCCTTGTCGGAGTGGTCGTAGCCGATGTTGAGCACGACCTCACGGACCAGGGGCGCCACGTTCACGAACGCCTTGGACGTGATCTCACCCGCCACGAAGACCACGCCCGTCTTGACCAGGGTCTCGCAGGCCACGCGCGCGTGCGGGTCTTGGGCCAAGTACGCGTCCAGGACGGCATCCGAGATCTGGTCGCACATCTTGTCGGGGTGGCCTTCCGAGACCGACTCGGAGGTGAAAAGGTAGTTCTTCAGGGCCATTGGCTCGATCTCCTCCGCGTGCTGTGCTCCGCGTCCCTCTTTGAGCGCGGGGTGGACGACCCGATGATCGGGCGCCGGGGCGATGAAGTATCCGTTCCCCTGAGGCTCCTGTCAAGCGCCGGACGCACCGCAGAAGAAGAAGCTCGGAGTGTGCTAGGATACGACGAGCCTCCTGATTCGGAGCAAGGCATGGCGCACTCCCCCCGGTTCTTGGACCTCGTGAACGACGCAAAGTCGCGAGTTCGTGAGGTTGATCTGGCGACGATCCTCGCCTGGCGCGAGGCGGGCCAGCCCTTCACGCTGCTCGACGTGCGTGAAGAGTCCGAGTGGGCCGAGGATCGTATCCCCGGCGCGGTCTACCTGGGCCGGGGCGTGCTGGAGCGCGACGTCGAGGCGATGTGCCCCGATCCCAACGCGCGCCTCGTCTTGTACTGCGGCGGCGGCTTCCGCTCAGCCTTGGCCGGAGACAACCTGCAGCGCATGGGCTACGGTGACGTGTGGTCCCTCGCTGGGGGCATCAAGGCGTGGTGGACTCATTCGGGTCGCTGAGGGCCTCTTGGCGATCCCGCCGAGCGCGCAGGATCGCCCGCACCAACGACAGGCTCCCCACCCCCACGAAGAGCGCCACCGTCCCCTGGCCCATCTTCACGGGATCCCCCTCCGCGGCGGGCCAGAGCGTCGAGATGAACGGGAACGCGAGCACCGTGCCTTCTTGCTGCTGGTTGGTCCAGTACACGAAGGCCGCCGCCGAGAACATCAACACCGATGAGATGAAGCGCATCCGCGCCCTTTATCTCATGCCCGAGGAACTTCGCCCGATCCCAGCCCCGGTTTGTGGGCTCTGATCGTTCAACCAGAGGTGCGTGATGCGAGTCGCAATGATCGGGCCTGATCTGGAGGCCAAAGGCGGGATCGCCACCTTGGCCCGCACGTTCTTGCAGAGCGAGGCCGTGCGCGCCCATGAGCTGCGCTACTTTCCGACCGTCGGCTCGGGGCCGATCGCCCAGCGGGTCGGGCAGATGGCCTTGGGCCAGGCCCGCGCGGCGCGGGCGATCTTTCAGGGCTATCGCCCAGAGCTGGTGCACATTCACGTCGCCGACGGGCTCTCGTTCTACCGAAAGCTCGTCTACATGCGGGAGGCCCTCGCCTTGGGGGTGCCCGTGGTGCTCCACAACAACTTCGCCCACTTGGAGCGCCTCTACGACAAGAGCCGCGCCCACGCCGCCCTGGTTCGCCACACCTACACCCGCGCGGCCTTGGTCTTGGCGGTCTCCACCGACATGGCCGCCCAGCTCAAGGAGTGGACGAACGGCCAGGCGAAGGTGGAGGTGCTCTACAACCCCGTGGACACCAAAGAGCTCGGTCGCCACACCCCACGCGCCTTCGGGCAGGCGCCCCGGGTGCTGTTCATGGGCGCCATCGGCCCCCGCAAGGGCGTGTTTGACCTCGTGACGGCCTGGGCGGACGTGGTGAAGGCCGTGCCCGGCGCCACCCTACGCATCGGCGGCGACGGCGAGCTGGACAAGCTCCGCGCCCGCGTGGCCGAGCTGGGCCTCAACGACTCCGTCGAGCTGCTGGGCTGGGTGAAGGGCGAAGATCGCCTAAAGGTCTGGGCAGAGGCCGATCTTTACTGCTTGCCCTCCTACGCCGAGGGCCTGCCCGTGAGCGTTCTGGAGGCGATGGCCTCGGGGCTCGCCGTGGTCTCGACCGCCGTGAACGGCACGCCCGACGCCGTCGTCGAGGGCAAGACCGGCCTGCTCATCGCGCCCGGAGACGTCGACGCCCTGCGTGACCGCCTCGTGCGCCTGCTCCAGAACCACGCGGAGCGCGACCGAATGGGCGCCGCGGGCCGGGCGCGGGTGGAGGAGGTCTTCGACGGCGAGGTGCTCGGCGCGCGGCTCGTGGAGCTGTGGGAGCGGGCGTTGAGGCGGCGCTGACGGCCTCAGCGCGGCAACATGCCGAAGCCCCGGGCCATAAACGACGCCACGAAGATCATCGCCACGACGAGCACGCCCTCGGCGTGGTTGATCCACAAGAACGTCGCGGCGTGGCGGGTGTCGGGGGTCTGCCCTCGGGCGATGGCGACTCGCCAGCGCAAGAAGGTGATCATCGGCCAGGCCTCTAGCGCCAGCACCACGGCCATGAGGCCCATCTTGAGGTGGAAGGCGCCGGAGCCCATGTAGAAGTCGGCGCCCTTCTCGACGCCGCCGAAGGCCCGGGCGAGTCCGGTGCCGATCCACAGCACGGCGGCCAGGCCCCAGGCGTTGTCGTGGCGCAACACCTGGTTGCGGCCCTCGGCGTCCAAGGGCCCCGCCAAGGCGAGCCCTCGCCCCCGCAGGCTCACGAGGCCCAACGCCAAGGCGAGCAAGTGCAGCGCGGAGAGCGTCGCGGCGAGGGTGAGGCCGCTCATGGGGCGTGGCGCAGGTTGGGAGGGTCAAAGAAGAAGGTGCCGCCGGGGCCGTCTTTCGCGTAGAACGCCCGAATGGTGGCCCACGCGGCCTCGGCGGTGTCTACGAAGCGCACGAGGTCGAGGTCTTCGGCGGCGATGACGCCCTCCTCGACGAGGTGTTCGAGGTTCAGGGCCTTGCGCCAGAAGGCCTCGCCGACGAGCACCACGGGCATCCGGCTGAGCTTCTTGGTCTGCATCAGGCAGAGCACGTCAAAGAGCTCGTCGAGGGTGCCGAAGCCGCCGGGGAAGGCCACGAGCGCCCGGGCGCGGAGCAAGAAGTGCATCTTGCGCAGCGCGAAGTAGCGGAATCGGAAGCACAGGCCCGGGGAGATGAAGGGGTTCGGGAGCTGCTCTTTGGGCAGGGTGATGTTCAGGCCCACCGAGGGCCGACCCAGCTCCCACGCGCCCTTGTTCGCCGCCTCCATCACGCCGGGGCCGCCGCCGGTCATCACCGTGAGCGTCACCCCGGCGCAGAGCTCTTCAGACGAGGCGAGGCGGCCAAAACGCCGGGCGTCCTCGTAGATCGGCGATCGGGCGACCTGGCGCTGGGCGAGGGCCACGGCGGCCTGGCGGGCCGGATCTTCGGGCGCTCGGCTGAGCTCGAGCTGGGCCCGGCGCAGGGCCTCGGCGGCGCGCTCCGGCGAGAGCACCCGGGCCCCGCCGAAGACCACGACGACGTCCGCCACCCCCGCCTCACGCAGCAGGCGGTCGGGCTTGAGGTACTCCAACATCAGGCGGGTGGCGCGGAGGTCTTCACGGTCTAAGAACGCCACGTCCTCATCGGCGGGGATGTAGGAGCTGTCCTCGACCAAGGCGCGCACCCGGGCGGACTCGCGGGGGTCGTAGCCCATCGCCGCCGGGGAGGGCGCGGACGGCGCGCGGCGACGCGCGGGGCCGTCGAGGTTGAGGTCGAGGTTCTCGGGCGGCACCATGGCGCGTAGGCCCAGCTCGTCCTGGAGCTTGCGGCGCAGGGCCTCCGTGGCGGCGGGCTCGCCGTGGTTGAGCCACAAGGCCTCGGGCGGCGACTTCATGCGGCGCACCCAGTCCACGAGCTCGGTCTGGTCGGCGTGGGCGGAGTAGCCTTCGAGGTTGTGAACGCTCGCCTCGATGGGCACCTCTTGGCCGTGGAGCTTGATCACCCGCTTGCCCGCGACGAGGTCGCCGCCGCGAGTGCCCGGCGCCTGGAATCCCACCAGGGCGATGGCGTTGTTGCGGTTGGGGCCCAGGCGCGCGAGGTGGTGCAGCACCCGGCCGCCGGTCAACATGCCGCTCGCCGAGATGAGGATGTGCGGCCCCTCGATGTTGCGCAGGGCCTTGCTCTCTTCGACCTCCCGCACAAACCGCACGCCCTCGGCCATCCGCGCGCAGTCCTGGGGGCTGAGGCGATGGAAGACGTGGTGCTTGATGAACAGATCCGTGGCGCTCACGGCCATAGGGCTGTCGAGGATCACGGGCAGCGCCGGGATCCGCCCCTCGTCCAAGAGGCGCCGCAGCGCCCAGAGGAGCGCCTGGGCCCGGCCCACGGCGAAGGCCGGGACGAGCAAGGCGCCGCCCCGGTTGGCCACGGTGTGAATCAGCTCCGCGAGGGCGTCCAGCGGGTCTA
This sequence comes from Pseudomonadota bacterium, assembly GCA_041160755.1. GTDB lineage: Bacteria > Myxococcota_A > UBA796 > UBA796 > CAJQPC01 > JADKFE01. The sequence goes on along the minus strand of JBEAVX010000742.1, from coordinate 153 downwards.
CGCCCCGGGCGCGCACCCGATCGCCGTAGGTGGACTCCAGCACCAAGGCGTCCGCCTCGGGCGGGGCCTCGGGCGGGCGCATGAGCAGGTCATCTTCGCGGCCCAGATCCCCCGAGAACACCCAGCGCTGGCCCTTGTGGGTGAGCTGCACCG
>JBEAVX010000730.1:0-3631 GCA_041160755.1 Pseudomonadota bacterium | reverse complement strand
GGCTGCCCCATCGCCGTGATGGAGGACACGATCCGCCGCCGCTTCGGCGTGCAGCTTCACCCCGAGGTCACCCACACCCAGCACGGCAAGCTGCTGCTGCGCGCCTTCGTGTTTGAGATCTGCGGCGCCCGGGGCGACTGGAGCATCGGCAGCTTCTTGGACGAGCAGACGGCGAAGGTCCGCGCGATGGTGGGGGCCGACAAGGTCATCTGCGCGCTCTCCGGCGGCGTAGACTCCTCGGTCGTCGCCGCGCTCTTGCACCACGCGCTCGGCGATCAGCTCCACTGCATCTTCGTGGACACCGGGCTTCTGCGCAAAGGGGAGCGTGAGGCCGTCGCCGCCGAGTTCTCCGAGCTGAACCTCACCGTCGTAGACGCCAGCGCCCGGTTCTTGGGAGAGCTGGCCGGCGTGAGCGACCCCGAACAGAAGCGCCGCATCATCGGCGCGGCGTTTATCCGCGTGTTTGAGGAGGAGGCCCGCCGCGTCGGTGGCGCCCGCTGGCTGGCGCAGGGCACGCTCTACCCCGACGTCATCGAGTCCGTGAGCTTCCGGGGCCCCTCGGCGACGATCAAGTCCCACCACAACGTCGGCGGCCGGCCCGAGCGCATGGACCTCAAGCTCATCGAGCCCCTGCGGGAGCTGTTCAAAGACGAGGCCCGTGCGCTCGGCGAGGCGCTCGGCCTCTCTGAAGGCCGCGTGTGGCGCCACCCGTTCCCCGGCCCCGGCCTCGCCATCCGGATCATCGGCGACGTCACCGCCGAGAAGGCCGATCTGCTGCGTGAGGCCGACGCCATCTACCTCGACGAGATCCGCCGCGCCGGGCTCTACCGCGACATCTGGCAGGCCTTCGCCGTGCTCCTGCCCGTGCAGACGGTCGGGGTCATGGGCGACGACCGCACCTATGAGCGCGTCTGCGCCCTGCGCGCGGTGACGAGCGTCGATGGCATGACCGCGAGCTGGTTCCCGATGCCCTACGACGTGCTGGCGCGTATGTCCGACCGCATCGTACGGGAGGTGCGCGGCGTCAACCGTGTGGTGTACGACATCTCCTCGAAGCCTCCGGCGACGATCGAGTGGGAGTGAGTTACCAGCGAGGCTCCCCCTGCACCTCCGCGCAGGGCGGCGCGTGAGGTGCGACGATGGCCGGTGTGGCGGTGCTGGGCGCGACGGGCATGGTGGGGCAGCGGCTGGTCGCGATGCTGCGGGATCACCCCTTCTTTGAGCTGCGGGCGCTCTGCGCCTCGGACCGCAGCGCCGGGCGCCCCTACGCCGAGGCCGCGCCCTGGCGCCTGGAGGGCGAAGAGGCCGACTGGGTCGCGGACTGGCGGGTGCGGGAGTGTCGCCCCGAGGCCTTGCCGGACGACGTAGACATCGTGCTCTCGGCGCTGCCGACCGGCGAGGCCAAGGCCCTGGAGCCCGTCTTCGCCGAGGCCGGGCTCGTCGTCGTCTCCAACGCCGGGGCCTACCGCCAAGATCCCCGGGTGCCGCTGATCATCCCCGAGATCAACCCCGACCACCTCGCCATGACCGCCACCCAGCCCTGGGCCGGGGCGCTGATCACGAACCCCAACTGCTGCGCCGTGCCCCTGGCCATGGCGCTCGCGCCGCTGCACGCGGCGTTTGGCGTCGAGGCGGCCTGCGTGAGCACCTGGCAGGCGGTCTCCGGCGCGGGCTACCCCGGCGAGTCGGCCTGGGACATGGTGGGCAACGTGCACCCGCACCCCGGCGACGAGGAGGAGAAGCTGGGGGTGGAGCCCCAGAAGATCCTCGGCGCGCCCGGCGCCCCGGCGTCGTTCGTCACCTCGGCGCGCTGCGTGCGGGTCAACTCCGCCGATGGTCACCTCGTCTCGGCCCAGCTCTCTCTGCGGGGGAACCCCAGCCCCGAGCGTGTGATGGAGGCCCTGCGCGACTTCACCCCCCGGGGCCCGGCCTTGCCGTCGTCGCCGACGCCGCTGTTCCACTTCAGCGACCGCCGCGACCGCCCCGCGCCCCGGTTTGACGCCGGGCGGGGCCGGGGCATGACCGTCACCATCGGCCGGGTCGAGGCCTGCGCGGTGATGGGCGTGAAGCTCTACGCCTTGGCCCACAACACCGTGCGCGGCGCCGCCGGGGCGGCCTTGGCGAACGCCGAGCTGTGGACCCTCCAGGCCCGATGAGTGTGCCGAAGCCCCTCCTGAGCCTCGCCTGGGCGGCGCTCCTCACGATCACGGCGTTCGCGTACCGCTTCCAGCTCCGCCTGGGCTTCACCGACACCGACGCCTTGGCCGACTACGCCGCCGCCCGGGCTGAAGGCCTCTCGGGCTGGTTGACCCAGCTCACCCTGCCGCTCACCGCCGGGGTCGGCGGGGCCAACGCGAACTTCTGGCGGCCCGGGGTGATGCTGCACTACGCCCTGCAGCGCGCGCTGTTTGACGACAACACCCGCCACTGGCAGGCCTGGGATCTCGGCCTGCACCTCAGCACCGTCGCCGCCTTGGGCCTCGCCGCCCGGTCCTTGGGCCTCAGCGCCGCGACGGCGCTCCTCGCGGGGACGATCTTCGCCTTGCACCCGCTCGGTGTGGAGATCGTGCCCGCCGTCGCGCGGAACATCGACGTCCTCGTGGCGCTGTTCTCTTTGGCGGCCATCGGCGCGGCGGGGCAGGGCAGGGCGGCTCTCACCGCGCTGTTGGGCCTCTGCGCGCTCTGTTTTAAGGAGACGGCGCTCGCGGCGATGCCCGTGGCGCTCCTGGCGCTGCTGTGGCGCTCCGGGCGAGCCCGCGCGGCCTGGGTCGCCGGGGCCTGGGCGGTCGGCGTGCCGCTCTACCTCGTCGCCCGCACCGCCGTGCTCTCCGGCCTCGGCGGCTACTACGAGGAGGAGCGCACCTTCACCTTGGGTCGCCTCGGCGCCGCCGTGCGCGCCGCCCCCTGGGAGAGCCTCTTCCCCGGGTTCAGCCTCCCGCTTGAGCCCCTCGGAGAGCCCCTGCGGGTGCTGGGCGCCGTGGCTCTGTGCGGGGTGCTGGGCGTCGTCGCCGTCCGTCGCTGGCGTGACGGCGCCCCCGCCGCGGCCTTGGGCCTCTTGTTGTGGGGCCTGCCGATCTTGCTCTACGGGCTCACGGGCACCTACTCGCGGCGGCTCCTGTACCTGCCGAGCGCCGGGCTCGCCTTGACTGTGGCTGAAGGGGTCGCGCTCCTCGCCGCGCCGGGCGCGCGGGCCCTCGGCGCCGTCTGTCTGGGCTTTGTGTTGAGCCTGATCCCCGCGAGCCCGCTGGTGCATGAGTACACCGACTGGGCCGAGAACGACGCCGTGACGCGCTCGTTGACGACGGCGGTGGCCCCGGAGCTCGCGGCCTTGCCGCCGGGCAGCGTCGTCTGGGTCATCGACCGCTGCGTCTGGATCAACAGCGAGCCCCTCCGCGCCCGCACGTTCCACGGCAAGAAGACGCTCAACAACTGTGTGGCGACCTACTCGCTCCAGGCCTGGGCCGATGACCGCTTCGGCCCGGGGCACCTCAGCCTGCGCGCCTTGACGAGCACCCAGCCCGAGGGGCCCTTGCCCACGCCGGAGGTCTCGCTCACGGGGGGCGCCTTGGTGCTGCGCCGCGCCGCGATGCGCCGCGCCTTGACCGGCGCCGCCAAAGACGCGGGCTGGACG
>JBEAVX010000722.1:0-2885 GCA_041160755.1 Pseudomonadota bacterium | reverse complement strand
ACCTTGGCGTCGCTGGGCGACATCAACGGCGAAGGCTCCCCCGACCACGCCATCGGCTCGACGATCAGCGGCACGACGGGCGCGGTCTGGGTGGGCTTTGACCTGCCCACCACCTGGCTCGACATCGACGAGTTTCACCGCCTCGACGGCGAGTCCAAGAACGACTTCGCCAGCGAGGGCCTCGCCGGGGCGGGCGACGTCGATGGCGACGGCTACGACGACATCCTCGTCGGCGCGCCGGGGTACGACATCGAGGATCGCGGCGCGGTGTATGTGGTGCTCGGCGGCGCGGACGTCTTCGACTACTTCTTAGAGGACGACCTGATCCTCATCCAGCACACCCGTTTTGTCGGCGAGAACCCCGACGACGGCCTCGGCGTGGTGAGCGGCGCGGGCGACTTCAACCTCGACGGCGTAGACGACCTCATCGTCGGGGCCCCGGGCTATGACGGCAAGAAGGGCGAGAGCTCGGGCCGGGCGTACCTGTTCTTCGGCCCCGTCGATGGCGGCCCCCGCGGCGTGAGCGAGGCCGACCTCATCATCGACGGCGGCGCGGCGAACATGGGCTTGGGCGGCAGCCTCGCGCCGCTCGGGGACGTCACCGGCGATGGTTACCCCGACCTTTGGCTCGGCGCCCCAGACGCGGCGGACACCAGCGCGGGCACGGTTGGGCTCGGGTACATCTTGCCTGGTCTTGGTCTATGAGCGGACGCGGAGCGGGAGGGAGGGCGTGATGATGCTGGGGATGTGGTGGGTGTCAGCGGCGGCTTGGTCTGCGGAGTGCTCAACGCGCTACAGCGCCGAGCAGCTCGTCCAGTCCCTCGCCGTCGCGGAGTCGAGCTACGCCGAGATGGACGACATCGGCTTTCAGCTCTCTTGGACCGAGGCCCAGAACCGGCTCCCCTGCGTGATGGAGCCGCTGACGCCCATCGACGCCGCCCAGGTGCACCGCGTGGCGGCCTACGCGGCGTTCTTGAGCCAAGACCTCCCCTTGGCGACGGACTACCTCGCGGCGATGACCCGTGTGCAGCCCAAGGCCACCTTGCCCAGCGGCGTCGCCCCCGAGGGTCACCCCCTGCGGGCCGCGTTTGATGACGCCCGCAGCCGCCCCGAGGCGCCGCCGCTGACGCTTCAGCCCCCCGAGGCCGGAGAGCTGCGCGTGGACGGCGCCCGGGCCACGAGCCGCCCCGGAGATCGCCCGGCGGTGGTGCAGTACATCGGCGCCGACGGCGCGGTGTGGTGGACGCTCCAGGCCGACGCCGCCGATCCGCTGCCCGCCTACCCCGAGGTCCAGCCCGGCGAAGAGTGGAAGCTCAAGTTCAACCCGGCCTGGGCCGTGGCCGCGGGCGCGGGCGCGGCGGCGATCACCTCCCTGGTGCTCTACCAAGGCGCGGTGCGGGCCGAGGAGCGCTTCTTTGATGACAGCGACTGCGTCTCCGGCAGTGACGCCTGCTACAACCGCGCTGAGGCCGAGCTTCGGAAGAACCACGGCCTCGTGCTCGGCTCCGCCGCGACGGCGCTGACCGCTGCGGGGCTCGGCGTCGCGGCGGTGCTGACGTGGTGAACGCGCGCCGCTACCAGATCATGGAGCCCATCGGCCAGGGCAGCTTCGGCTCGGTCTACCGGGCGAGGCTGTTGGCCGAGAGCGGGTTCACCAAAGACGTCGCGGTGAAGATCCTCCGCCCCGAGGTCTCCGGCCGCGCCGACCTCACCCAGCGCCTGCGCGACGAGGCCCGCCTGCTCGGCCTGCTCCGGCACCGCGCCATCCTCCAGGTCGACGGCCTCGTCCGCATCGAGGCGGGCTGGGCGATGGTCATGGAGTACATCGAGGGCGTGAACTTGATGGAGGCCACGGCGAACAAGCGCCTGCCTCTGCCCGTGGCCTTGGAGATCATCGCTGAGGTGGCGAGCGCGCTCCACGCCGCCTGGGCCCAGCCCGGCCCCGACGGCCGCCCCCTGCGCCTCATCCACCGCGACATCAAGCCGTCGAACCTGCAGCTCACGGCGACGGGCTCGGTGAAGCTCCTCGACTTCGGCGTGGCCCGGGCCGATTTTCAGCGCGAGTCCAGCTCAAACCTCATGCTCGTCGGTAGCTTCGGCTACATGGCGCCCGAGCGTCTGGACTCCGTGGACGGCGCCGAGGGCGACATCTACGCCTTGGGCGTCGTGCTCTACGAGATGGTCGTCGGCGAGCGTCTGGGCCGCACGAGCTCCAACATTCAGCGGCACAACGGGCTGCGGGAGGCGGCGCTGCGCCAGGTGGCGACGGTGCTCGGCGACCCAAAACACGAGGTCTTGCCGCTGATCTCGTCGATGTTGGCCTATGAGGCGAAGGACCGCCCCACCGCCCGCGCCGTGGAGCTCGCCGCGCGTAAGGCCCAGCGCCCCGCCCCCGGGGAGAGCCTCTCGGAGTGGGCCGACCGCATCGTCCCCTACCTCCGCGAGGGCCGCTCGGTGTCGTTGGCCGGGGCGAACGACCTCAGCGGCATGACGCTCAGCGAGCAGTCGGCCCGAGGCGACGGCGCGGCGGACTCCACCTTCGACGAGAACCGCACCTACCCGATGGAGGAGGACGGCGAAGACACCGACGAGATGTCGGCCTTGGACCTCGCGAACATCTCGACGCCGCCCCCGGCCTGGTCCGACGCCGCGCCGCCTCCCCGCCGCACCAAGGAGGCGCTGCTGGCGTTCACGGCGGTCGTGCTCGCGGCCTTGATCATGCTCGGCGCGGCGCGTCTGGGCCAGCTCGTCGGCGCGCGTCGCCTCGCCACCTATGTGCCCGCGCCGGTGGCGGTCGCGCTGGTGCCTGAAGCGGCGCCCACGGAGACGCCGCCCCCGGATGAGGTGGAGCCCGCGCTCGTCGAGGCCGAGGCGGTGGACCCGCT
>JBEAVX010000635.1:0-6365 GCA_041160755.1 Pseudomonadota bacterium | reverse complement strand
GTCGTGCTGCGCCTTCGGGTGGGCGCGGACGGCGCGGTGCAGGACGTGCAGGTGCAAGAGGCCACCCCGCCCGGCGTGTTTGAGGAGACGGCGGTGACGAGCGTGCGCGGCTGGCGGTTTGAGCCCGCGACCTACGAGGGGCGCCCGGTGACCGTACAAGTGACACAGACCGTTCGTTTTGAGCTGAGCGGCTGATGCACAGCCGCCTGTGGCGATACGGCCTCAGCCTCGTCCTGGCCCTCGCGCTCTCCGGCGGCGCGCTCTACGCCGAGCGTCCCAGCGACGACGTAGACCCGCTGGCCCTGGCCGCGTTGCTCATCTCCGATGGGCGCTGGGACAAAGCCGCCGCCGCCTTGGCCGAGGTGAATCCCGACGACAAACACCTCGACCGCGCCCGCTATTACACCCAGCTCGGGCTCATCGCGCGGCATGAGGAGCGCTGGGCTGAGGCCGCGAATCTCTTGAGCCAGGCGATCCGCGAGGGCGCGACGGACCCAAACCTACGCCTCATGCTCGCCCAGGCCGAGCTCAAATCCGACGCCCCAGCGAAGGCGCTCACCACATTAGACACAGACCGCGCGTCCTTAGACACGCTGGGCGCCACCTGGCTCTTGCGGGCCCAAGCGCACCGGGCGTTGGGTGACACAGACGGGGCCTGGGCCGCGCTCAGCCAAGGCGCGGTGGCCGTCCCCGACGACCTCCGCATGGCGGAGCAGCAGGTGCTCTTGCTCATCGAGCTGGGTCTGTCTCAAGAGGCGCTGACCCGCGCGCAGCTCCTCCTGCGCGCTGAGGGTGCTGGGGCCGATCGGTGGATCCTGCTCTCTGAGGCCCTGCGCGGCGGCGACCAAGACGCCCGGGCGGCGGCGCTGCTGGAGGAGGCCCGCCTTCGTTTCCCAGAGGATGAGCGGGTGCCCCTCGCGCTGGCGAAGACCTACCTGAGCCTCGACCAGCCCCTCTCCGCCGGGCTCGTGCTCCAGTCGGCCTCGTCCCGGCGCCCAGAGCTCGCCGTCGAGGCCGCCGAGTGTTTTCGCCGGGCGGGCCAGCTCGACCGCGCGCTGCGCCTCAACGGCGAGGTGCCCGATGGCCCCACGAAGACCCGGCAACGTCTGGGGCTCTTGTTGGAGGCCGAAGATTTTGAGCGCGCCGCCGCCTTGACCCCTCGGGCGACCCGCCTCGGGCTCGTCGAGGAGGACGAGGTCGCCTACGGCCTGGCCTACGCCTGGATGCGGCTCGGCGAGGCCAAACAGGCCGAGGCGCTGCTCAAACACATCGACGATCCCAAGGTGTTCCAGCGCGCCACGCAGCTTCGCGCGGCCTTGGCGGCCTGTCTCGCGGAGGGCACATGCGGCTGAGCGGGGTGTTGTTGGGCCTCCTCGGCCTCCCCGGCCTCGCCTGGGCGGAACCTTCGGGGCGTGTGCTCGGCTGGGCGTTTGAGGAGGGCGGCGCCCCGGCGATCGGCCTGGGGCTGACCCTCTGCGGTCAATCCGTACAGACCGACGCGCGCGGCGCGTTCGCCGTGGACTGTTCGCCGGGCGAGGTCACCCTCGTTGGCCCGGGCTGGTCCACCGTCACCGTCGTCGCGCCCGGGGCCGAGACAGAGGCCCTGCTCACCGTCGTAGGCGGCCTCATCACCGCCGCGTCCGTCGAGGCCCAACCCCTCGCCCAGCGCGTCGCCGCCGACGCCGTGCTCGTCACGTTGACCGGCGTGATCCTCGACACAGAGACCGGGGAGCCCGTCGCCGAGGCCCGCGTCTACGCCCGAGGCCAAGACGCCGAGGGCGTGTCCGACGCCCAAGGGCGGTTCACGCTCACCTTGCCCGCGGGGGAGCACCAGCTCTCGGTGGTTCACGCCCGCTACAGCGCCGCGACGCTCTCCGCCCTCGCCACACCCAACACAGACAGCGCGCCGTTGAGCGTCAGCCTGCGCCCCGCCGGGCTCAGCCTCGCGGACTGGGTCGTCTCCGCGCCGCGCGTCGAGGGCGGCACCGCCGCGCTCTTGGACGAGCGCCGCGAGGCGACGACGGTAAACGACGTGCTGGGCGCTGAAGAGATGGCCCGCTCCGGCGCCTCCGACGCCGCCTCGGCCTTGCAGCGTGTGACCGGCCTCACCTTGGTCGGCGGGCGCTACATCTATGTGCGGGGTCTGGGCGAACGATACTCCTCCACCCTGCTCAACGGCTCGTCGTTGCCGTCTCCCGAGCCTGAGCGCCGCGTCGTCCCCCTCGACCTCTTCCCGGCCTCGATGCTGGAGGCGGTCATCGTGCAGAAGTCCTACTCGCCGGACATGCCCGGGGAGTTTGGCGGCGGTGTGTTGTCGCTCCGCACCCGCAAGGCCCCCGCCGAGCCCACCCTCAAGATCGGACTCTCCGGCGGGTTTACCCAGGGTGTGACCGGCCAGACCGGGTTTATGGCCCCCGGCGGCGCGAAGGACTGGACGGGCCGCGACGACGGCAGCCGGGCCCTGCCCGTCGGCATCGCCACGGCGGACAAGGCGCTGACCACGGGCAACATGTTCGTCGAGGGCTACAGCGAGGAGGAGCTGGAGGCCTTCGGGGAGTCCTTGCCCAACCGCTTCGTGATGAACCCCCGCACCTTGCCCCCCGACGCCGGGCTCTCGGTGAGCGGCGGCGACAGCGTGACCTTGGGCGGGCTCACCCTCGGCGGCTTGGCGGCCATCACCTACGGTCAGAGCTGGGATCTCAACCGTTATGAGCGCACCTGGTACGCCTTGGGCAGCGACGGCCTCCAGGTCTATGAGCGCTACGACTTCGAGGAGGTCGAGCGAAACGTGCGCCTGGGCGGCGTCGTGACGACGAGCGCGTTGTGGGGCGACGATCAGGAGATCGTGCTCACCAGCGCGCTCAACCGCAACACAGACCAGTCCGAGCGGCTGCAAGAGGGCTTCGACGCCGAAGAGGGCGCCTTGGCCCGCACCTACCGCTCCCGGTGGATCGAGCGCCAGCTCCTGTATGAGCAGGTCACTGGCCACCACCCCATCGGCGAGGGCCTGATCGTCGATTGGCGCTACGGCTACGCCAAGGCCACCCGCGCCGAGCCCGACCGCCTGGAGTGGTCCACCCTTCAAGAGACCGACGGCGACTGGGTGATGCACCCCAAACAAGGTCGGTTCTTGCGGTACTACGGCGGCATGGTGGACCAGAGCCACGACGGCGCGTTTGATCTCACCGCCCCCGTACAGATTGGCGAGACGGAGCTGACGCTCAAGGGTGGGCTGTGGATGACCAAAAAATCCCGCGCCTCGGAGCTGCGCCGTCTGGGCTACAAGATCGACAACGCCCAAGACCTCGTCGGCCTAGCGTCCGACCAATGGTTCACCAAAGAGCACATCAACGCCGATCAGATCCGCCTGGAGGAGTCGAGCGCCGAGAGCGACGACTACACCGCCCAGCAGCGCCAAGAGGCCGTGTACCTCATGGCGACGGTGCCCGTGGGGGAGCGCCTGAGCGTCGTCGGCGGCGCGCGCCTGGAGCGCTCCACCCAAGAGGTGCAGTCTTACAAGCTGTTCTCCGTAGACCCCACCGACGCCTCCTCGACGACGACGCTCCGCACCACCGACCTCCTGCCCGCCGTGAACACCGCCTATGATTTGGGTGAGTCGCAGAAGGTTCGTGTGTCTTACGCAAAGACCGTGAGCCGCCCGGACCTGCGTGAGCTGAGCGAGGTGCGGTACTACGAGGTCGTCGCCAACCGCGCGATTCAGGGCAACCCCGAGCTACAACGGGGGCTTATCCACCACGTCGACGCGCGCCTGGAGCGATACCCCGCGCCCGGCGAGAGCGTGTCGTTGGCGCTGTTCTACAAACGGTTCGTGGACCCCATCGAGTCCGTCGTCATCCCCGGGAGTGATCAGACCCGCAGCTTCGCCAACGCGCCCTCCGCGACCAACTTGGGCGTCGAGGTCGAGGCCCGGCGGGCGATCCCTTGGGTGCCGAACCTCTACGCCGCGGGCAACGTGTCCCTCATCCGCTCGCGGGTGGACCTCACCGGCTTAGACGGCACACAGACCTCCTCCGAGCGCCCGCTTCAGGGCCAGTCGCCCTATGTCGTGAACGCCCAGCTCAGCTACGAAGACGCCGAGCGGGGCCTCAACGCCGCGCTTCTGTACAACGTCTCCGGGCCCCGCATCGATCAGGTCGGCGTCGCCGGCCTGCCGGACGCCTATGAGCTGCCCGTTCACCGCCTCGACCTGGTGGCCAGCGCCGGGCTGCCCCGGGGGTTCACCGCCCAGGTGAAGCTTCAGAACCTGCTCACCCCGGCCCTGCGCTCCCGAATGGGCACGGAGTACACCTATCTGCAGCCCGCAGACCAGTGGTCCGCGAGCCTCGGCCTGAGCTGGGGCCTGTGAGAGCGCGCCCCCGCGCTTGAACGTGGCGGCGGTATCGAATAGTGGGCTGCCCTGCCTTCGAGGAAGCCATGGCCAAAGCCCCCGACCTCTCCAACGTCCGCAACATCGGCATCGCCGCCCACATCGACGCCGGCAAGACCACGCTCACCGAGCGGCTCTTGTTCTTCACCGGGGCGAGCCATCGCATCGGCGAGGTTCACAACGGCGAAGCGCACATGGACTACATGGCGGAGGAGCAGGCCCACGGCATCACGATCACCGCCGCGGTGACGAAGTGCCCGTGGAAGGGCCACCTCATCCAGGTCATCGACACCCCCGGGCACGTCGACTTCACCATCGAGGTCGAGCGCTCGATGCGGGTGCTCGACGGCGCCGTGGTCGTGCTCGACGGCGTGCGTGGGGTCGAGCCCCAGACCGAGACGGTGTGGCGCCAGCGCTCCAAGTTCGGCGTCCCGGCGATGTTCTTCATCAACAAGATGGACCGCCCCGGCGCCGACTTTGGCCGGGCCATGGACACCATCCGCCAGCGCCTGAAGGCCGAGCCCGTGCCCGTCGTGGTGCCCCTGCCCAGCGAAGGCGCCGTCATTCACCTCATCGAGAAGACCCGCATCCGCTTCCTCGGCGAGAGCGGCGAGCAGGTCATCTCCGAGCCCTGCGACGAGGACACCTGGGCGTCTCTGGCCGAGCACCGCGAGAGCCTCCTGCTCGCCTGCGCTGAGGTGGACGCGAAGATCGAGGAGCAGGTGATGATGGAGGAGGAGCCCTCCGCCGAGGCGTTATGGGCGGCCTTACGCAAGGCCACCCTGCTCGGCAAGGCCAACCCCTGCTTCGGCGGCACCGCGCTGAAGAACCTCGGCGTGCAGCCGCTGCTCGACGGCGTCGTCGCGCTCTTGCCCGCGCCGCTCGACCGCCCGGCCTCCATCGGCACCACGTCCAAGGGCGAGGAGCTCGTCGAGATGGACCCGGCGGGCCCCTTCGCCGCCGTGGCGTTTAAGGTGCAGCTCTGGGAGGGCCGCCGCCACGTCTTCGCCCGGGTGTACCGTGGCCACCTCGCCCCGGGCGACGAGGTGCTCATCGCCGGGAGCGAGCCCCTCAAGAAAGAGCGTGTGGCGCGTATTTTTGACGTAGACGCCGCCAAGAAGACCCGCATCGACGACGCCTGGGCCGGGGAGATCATCCTCATGGCCGGCCTTCGTTACGTCACCACCGGCGACACCATCTGCGCTCCCGCGCACCCCGTGATGCTCACCCGCATCGAGGCCCGCGAGCCCGTGCTCGGCCTGGCCATCGAGCCCATGGCCTCCAAAGACGAAGAGAAGCTCCTCGACGCCTTGGGCAAGATCCAAGAGGAGGACCCGACCCTCAAGCTGCAAGAGGACAAAGAGACCGGCCAGCGTGTGCTGCGCGGCATGGGTGAGCTGCACCTGCAGATCACCTTCGAGCGCCTCAAGCGTGAGTTTGGCCTAGAGGTGCGTGTGGGCCGCCCCGACGTGGTCGTGCGCGAGACCATCGCCGGCCCCGGCAGCGCGGAGGCCCTCTTCCACCGCGTCATCGAGGCCGACACGAAGACCATCGAGCTCAAGGCCGCCGCGAAGGCCTCCGTGCGCCCGCTCAACCGCGGCGAAGGCATCAAGTTTGTGGGCAAACCCATCTTCAAGCCCGAGGGCGCGCCGGTCTCCACCGCCGTGGCCGACGCGGCGATGTTAGGCGCCAAAGACGCCACCATCGCGGGCGTGGTGGACGGCAGCCCCCTACAAGACGTCGAGGTCACCCTGCACGAGATCGAGCTCTTCGGCCCCTCGTCGTCCCCCCAGGCCGTGCGTGTCGCCGCCGCCGAGGCCGTGCGCAAGAGCCTCCAGGCCGCCGGCGGTCTCGTGCTGCGCCCGATCATGGCCGTCGAGGTCGTCACTCCAGATGACACCCTGGGATCTGTGCTCGGTGACCTCCAGTCCCGCCACGCGCTGATTCACGGCACCACGAGCATGGGCGACGTGTCGTC
>JBEAVX010000696.1:0-2635 GCA_041160755.1 Pseudomonadota bacterium | reverse complement strand
GCCTACGGCGCCGAAGACCACGCCGCGCAGGGCGAGGTCGAGATCGGCGTCTGGGGCGACGATGATCGCGTTGTTGCCGCCGAGCTCCAAGAGGCTCCGCGCCATACGCCCGGCGACGATCTTGCCGACGTGGCGGCCCATCCGCGTGGAGCCCGTGGCGGAGACCAAGGGCACCCGCACATCGTGGATGAGCGCCTCGCCCACCTCTTTGTCTTCGCCGATGATCAAGGTGAACACGCCGCTCCAGCCGTGCTGGGCGAGCACCCGCTCACAGATGATGTGCGTGGCGATGGCGGTGAGCGGCGCCTTGAGCGAGGGCTTCCACAGGACCGTGTCGCCGCAGACCGCCGCGAGCATGGCGTTCCAGGCCCAGACGGCGTGGGGGAAGTTGAACGCCGTGATGCAGCCGACGACGCCGAGCGGGTGCCACTGCTCCATCATGCGGTGGGCCGGGCGCTCGGAGTGCATCGACAGGCCGTAGAGCTGCCGCGAGAGGCCGACGGCGAAGTCGGCGATGTCGATGCCCTCTTGCACCTCGCCGAGACCCTCTTGGCGGATCTTGCCGACCTCCAGGGAGACGAGCGCGCCGAGGTCGTCTTTGGCGGCGCGCAGGGCCTCGCCCATCTGGCGGACGATCTCGCCGCGCGCCGGGGCCGGCAAGGAGCGCCAGCGCTTGAAGACGTCTTGGGAGCGGCGCAGGGCCTGCTCAAGGTCCGGGGCCGTGGCGAGGCGAACCGAGGCGATGATCTCGCCGGTCGCGGGGTTGATCGAGGAGACGACGGGGCCCGTGGTGGGCAGCGGCTCGCCGATCCAGGCGCCTGAGCACTCCGCGCTGAGGCCGAGGCGGGTGAGGAGATCAGTCATAGAGAGCGCTCCAGATGAGTTCACGCCGGGCCTTATGCCAGCGCGGCGCCGATCGCCAGGGGGCGAGACGCTGGCCGCGGTCAGCGAACCGCAGGTCTAGGCGGCGACCCGCTCCGCGGGCACGACCTCACCGTTCACTTGAACCTGGGCCGCGGCGCCGTCGCCGACGACCTCGACGGGCTCGCCCTCGTAGCGGGGGTCCACACGCCAGGCGCGCTCACCGTCACGCACGGCGCCTTCGGGGCCGACGAAGCCGTCGAGGCGGCCGCGTCGCCAGCCTTGGTAATGTTTGCCGCAGAAGCCCTTGGAGCGGTGGGGCTCGGTGCAGCCAGGGACCTTGCAGTGAAGGTGGGAGAGGCTCTTGCGACCACGGCGGCCGGCGTCGTCGTCGTCCGCCGCGGCGCCGTCGGTCGGGGCGGCCTCGACGGGGGCCGCGGCGACGGGAGTGGAGACAGGGGCCACGGCGACCGGCGCGGGGCGGGCGCGAAGCTCGTCGAGCTGGGCCTCCAAGCGGGCGATGGCGGCGTCATGGACGGCGCGCTGGGCGTTGAGCCCGGCCTCTAAGGCGACGGCCTGGGCCTCGCTCACCGCGGAGATGGCCTCGGCGTTGGCCTGGGCCAAGGCGATGGCGCGGTCATCCGTCGGCGCTGGGGCCTTGGCGCGCTCGGACTCGGCGCGCTCAAGCTGCTCTTGCTGCACCTTCACGACGTCGGTCAAGGCGCTGAGCTGGTTGCGGAGGGCGTGAACCTCGGCGGTGAGGCGGCTGACCTCGGCGCGAACGGCCTGGAGCTCTTGGGGGCTGGGGATCTCCGCCTGACGGAAGGCCTCTTGAACGATGTCACGAACGGGCGTCTCGACGACCCGACCCGCGGAGCCGGACACTACCCGAGCGAAGAGATCTTTGACACCCATGACGCCAACCTCACAGTTTTTGGCTTGGCAGGTTTGATTTGCTGGCTTCTTACCGCGTAGCCCCTTGTCGCGTCAACAGATTCTCACGCGGAGCCGTGTGGTTCACCGGGGGCAGACACAAGCATACGCCCCGGCGGCGAGGGGTCGAGGGCCTTCTTCGTGATTCAGATCGAGGGCGTAGATCTGCGGGACGCCGGAGGCGTCGGCGTCGCCGTCGGTGAGGGTCCCGGCGAACACGAGGGTCGCGCCGTCCGCGCTCAAGAGCGGGTGGGTGAGGCTCAGCTGGTCAAAGTAGTGCAGGTGAAACAGCAGCTCGCGGGTGGGGATGAAGCGGCAGAGCGATCGTGACGGGGCGCCCAGGCGCCGCTCGTGCCAGCTCAGGTGCCCTTGGTCACGGTTCACCCGCACATAGAGCAGAGACTGACGCGCCGCCGACCAGAAGAAGGCGAGGCAGGGCTCATCGATGACGAGCACGTCTTCGCCGGAGCGGAGATCGAGGAGGCGCACGGTGTCGTAGGCGCCGCCTTCGCCGTCCCGCGCCACGCCCAGCAACATTCGGTCGCCGTCAAACGCCGGGGTGATCGCCGCGAGCCCCGCGCAGCGGGTGATCTCCCGGGGGTCGCTCCCGTCGGCGTTGGCGCTTCGCACGACCCCGGAGAGGCCGCCTTCACGCTCCACAAACACGAGGCGCCCGCCGATCCAGATCGGCGCGCAGTAGAGGCCCGGCGAGGCGCTCGGGGTGAGGTCGGCCCCATCGCCCACGGCGTCGCGGACGATCACGCGGCCGTCTCGCCGACCGCCGACGTGAACGCCGATCAGCCGACCTTCGGGCGCCCAAGAGAAGAACAGCGGCGCGCCT
>JBEAVX010000688.1:0-7093 GCA_041160755.1 Pseudomonadota bacterium | reverse complement strand
GCCCTCACGCCCGCGCCCCCGCGCCAGCTCGCCGCCGCCGTCAGCGCCACGACGGCGATCCAGCCGACGATGGCCTGCCCGACGCCCACCCGAGGCAAGGTGAGCCCCGGCGCGAGGGCCGTGGGCGCCAAGGCCCGGGTGAGGAGCCACGCCGCCCGCGCCCCGGCCTCGCCGACGGAGCGCGCGGTCGGTCCTGCGGCCTCGATCACCTCGCCGCTGAGCACGACGCCGCGCGCGCCGAGCCACAGGGCCACCACCGCCGCCGACGCCCGCCAGGCCCCGGGCGCGCCGAGGAGCGCCACGAGCGCCGGGGCCAGCGCGCCGAGCTCCTTCGCGCCGCATCCGATGAGGGTGCCCAAGCCCACGCCCAAGGCGCCCCGCGCCTGGACCGTCCAGATCAACGCCGCGCCGCAGAGGAGATCCGTGCGCCCGGCGACGTTCACCGCGCCCTCGACCTGCAGCGGGTGCGCCAAGAACAGCAGCGTCACGGCCCAGGCCGCCGCCTCCCCCACACGCGTGGCGACGAGGCGCCAGAGCCCCAGGCCCATGGCGCTGAGGCTGAGCAGGTTGGTGAGGTGAAACACCCACGGCGCGCCGCCGCCGAGGAGGTGATCGACGTAATACGAGAGCGTGACCGTGGGCCGCCAGTACGGCGTGGCCCGGCGACCGTCGGCGAAATGAAACAGCTCGTGGGTGAGCGCCTCGGGCAAGGTCGCCAGATCCGCCAGGGCGGGGTTCTCGGCGATGAGCACGACGTCGTCATACACAAAGCCGTAGCCCAGCGCGCGCCCGTAGAGGGCCAGCACCCAGACAAACAGCACGATCGCCGCCCGAAGGAGCGTCGCCCGGGGCAAGACCGCGCCAGGCGAGGGGTTCACCGGCGACCTCCTGTTCACGCTCGTCTCACCGGCGGCCACACACGCGCGACGGCGTTCGCCGCTGAGGGGGCGCGCTCAGTAGATGAGGATGGACTCGACGGGCACGGGGCCGAGCTGATCACGACCGTTGAGGAAGCCGAGCTCAATGACGAAGCAGCAGGCCACCACCTCGGCCTTGAGCGCGCTGATGAGCTTACACGCGGCGAGCGCCGTGCCGCCCGTGGCGAGCAGGTCGTCCATGACGAGCACCCGTTGGCCCTCCTTGAGGGCGTCGGTGTGCATCTCTAGGCGGTTGGAGCCGTATTCGAGGTCGTACTCATACGAGATCGTCGTGTACGGCAGCTTGCCGGGCTTACGCGCCGGGACAAACGCCGCGCCGAGCTCCATCGCCAGGGGCGCGCCGAAGATGAACCCGCGAGACTCCATGCCGACGACGGCGTCGATGTGACGGCCCGTGTAGATCTCGGCGAAGTGGTTGATCGTCGCGCGGAGCAGGCGCGGCTGGGCGAGCACCGGCGTGATGTCCTTGAACATGATGCCGGGCTTGGGGAAGTCAGGGACGTCGCGAATGGTCCGGTTGAGGCGAGTGACGAGATCTTCCACGGCGGGCTCCGAGAGGCGGGTTCGTGCGAAGTGTAACCCAAGGGCGCGGGCAACCAGAGGTGCTCACCGAGCTTGATCCTCCGCGCGTGCCGGGCGACGCTTGGCCGGCTCCGCCTGAGCTCAGCATGAGCCACCATGCTGCGGCTCGGCGAGCCCCACCAAGCGCCGCCCTTCGGCGCGATCTGGGGTCAATCCCGGTGACCGCCGCTGTCGGTCTTCTCGTTGTGGGCGTAAAACACGTCCATGCGGTGCACCCGGGCGAGGCCGGGCCACGAGGTGAGATCCGCCTGGATCGGCGTCACCGAGGCGTAGCCGCGCTCAATCGCCTGCCCGTCGGAGTCGGGGATCGGGTCAAAACGTTCATGCGCGCCGCCGAGCCAGTAGTAGCGCTGCCCGCGTGGATCCACCCGCTCGTCCACCTTGTTCTCGTAGCGGCGCACGCCCATCGACGTCGCGGCCACCCGCTTGAGCGCCTCGGGGGGCACATCGGGGACGTTGACGTTCAGCAGCGTGCGCGGCAAGAGGCCGTGAATCCTGACCTGGCCGACGAGGCGCGCCGCCAGCGCCGCCGCCGTGCCCCAGTGGTGTTTGGAGGCGTGAACCTCCCAGTCCACATGGAGCGAGATGGCGATGGCGGGGATGCCGACGAGGCAGGCCTCCATCGCGGCGGCGACGGTGCCCGAGTAGAGGATGTCGTTGCCGATGTTCCCGCCCCGGTTGATGCCCGAGACGACGATGTCGGGGCGCTCGGGCATGAGCTTGTTCAGCGCCATGTACACGCAGTCGGCGGGGGTGCCGGAGACGCCGAAGAAACGCTCCCCCCGGCGGCGCACCCGCAGGGGCTTGTGCATCGTGAGCGCGTGGGACTGGGCCGACTGCTCGCTCTCTGGGGCGACCACCCAGACCTCTCCCAGCGGCGTGAGCGCCTCGATGAGCGGAGGGAGCCCGTAGGCGTGAACGCCGTCGTCGTTCGAGATGAGGATTCGTGTCATCCGCCCAGACCTCTTGGAGAGAGACCCAGGCTTAACCCGCCCCTTGCACGGCGCGCATAAGCACGCCGGGCGCCCTGCCAGACCGGGCGGTCACGGGTTATCCCATACCCTCTCTTCGGGGCAAAGCCTGATGCGTCCACGCTACGCCGACCTCTTCCGCCGTCTGCGCGACCCAGATCCGATCAAGCAAGACGCCGCGTATGACGCGGTGCTCTTTGACCGTGAAGAGGCGCTGCCTGACGTGGTCGAGTGTTACGGCCTCTCGCACGACGACGCCCTGATGCGCTATTTTATGGTGCAGCTCATGGCGTTCTCGGGCTCCAAAGGCGCGGTGAAGCCGCTCATTCGTGCCCTTGAAGATCCCGACCCCCTCGTGCGGGTCGAGGCCTGCCGGGGCCTGGAGGACCTCCGCTCCAAGACGGCGATGCCCGCCCTGCGCGCGCGCCTCACCGACTTAGACGCGGACGTTCGTGAGGCGGCCTCAGACGCCTTAGAGGCCATCCGCGGCGCGGCGGCGATGGTCAAGATCCGCTGATCACCCGCGGGCCTCGCTCCAGGCGGTGAACCGCCTCGAGCCCAGTGAGCACCGCCGCCACGTCTTCGAACCGCTCACAGACATGGATGCCGTCCAGAGCGCTGTCGTGGGAGGGCCCACGCAGCACGCTCACCCCGGGGCCCCCCGCGATGACGGCGATCTCCCGGGGGATCAGCGCGCGCAGAGCGTTGAGCACTCGACGCAGCTCGACCTCGGGGCGCTTGAGGGTCACGGCGACGATGACGAGCCGGACCTCTTCGCTGGCGCGCACATGCCGCGCGAGCTCCACCACGGGGAGATCCGCGCCGAGGTTCTCGACTCGCCAGCCCCGCAGCGCGAGCTTGATCGCCACCGCCAACAGCCCGAGCTCGTGGCTGTCACCCTCGATGCTGGAGCACACCACCATCTGTCCGTGCTCCGGCCCGCCGCCGAGCTGCCGCAGCATCCCGCCGAGCTGATCCCGCAAGAACGCCGACATGAAGTGCTCTTGGGTGATGCTGTAGCGGCCCTGGGCCCAGCCGTCGCCCATCTCGTGCAGACAGGGCAAAAACACGTCGTCGAGGATGCGCTCAAACGGCAAGAACCACAGGCGCTCCATCGCGCGGTCGGCGCCAGCCCGATCAAAATGGAGCAGGCGCTCCATCAGCTCGTGCTGGCCATCGACGACGCCGCCGAGCGCGCTCTGGCCTTGGGGCGCGGGGGCCGCAGGGGCCGCCGCCGCCACCTCGGACCGCTCGCGAAGGAGCGAGATCGCCTCGCTCACCCGATACCCCTCGTCGCACATCGCCTTGATGCGCGCGAGCAGCTCGACGTCTTTGTCGGTGTACTCACGGAAGTTGTTCGACGCGCGGGCGACGTCGAACAGCTCGTAGCGGCGCTCCCACGCGAGGATGGTGTTTCGGGGGATGCCCGTGCGCTCGGCGACGGTCTTGATGCGGTAACCCATACGATTCAGACGCTCCTCGTCACGCCGGGGAGCCCGACGAGGGGAGCGTGTAGCCCCTCGTCGTGAGGACGAGACGCGGCGACGGCGAGCCGCACGCTGCTCAACAGACCCGCGACCACGGCCACGGCCTTGTGCGCCGGTGGCACGATCACGCGCCCGGCCAAGGCGTCGCCGCCGCGCCGGGTGAGCCGGTGGCCGATGGCGCCATAGACGCGGCTCGCGACGAGGATCGCGACGCGGGTGCGCCAAGGGATGAACCGCATCCCCGCGTCACCGCTCGCATAATAACGACGCGAGAGCGCCAGGAGCGCGGTGACCACCTCGGCCACCCCCGACGCAGACGCCCGCCCGCCGAGCAGATCTTGTGGGGTGAGGCCCACGGCGGCGAGGCGCGTGGCGGGCAGATAAACCCGGCCCCGCTCAGCGTCCTCCAGCACGTCACGACAGATGTTGGTGAGCTGCATTCCGATCCCCAGATCCACGGCATACGCCGCCGCCCGGGGATCCGTGACGCCCAACATCGGGCACATCATCAGCCCGACGGTGCCCGCGACGCGGTAACAATACCGGATCAAGGCGGCGTCATCTTGAACGATGACCTCCCCCAGATCGCCCAAGACGCCCTCGATGAGCTGATCCACCGCCTGACGGCCGCGCTCGTCGAGCAGACGAAGACACGCGGAGACCAGCGGCCGGGCCGGGCGCCGACCGTGCAGCTCATCCCGCAAGAGGTCGAGCTCACGGCGCGCCGCGACGGCGTCTTCGGCCTCATCGGCGAGATCGTCGATGAGACGGCAGAGGTGGTACAACAACGCCGCGTCATCGCGGCGCGCCGCCGGCAAAAACCACGACGCCCAGGTGAACGATCGGGCGTGCTTGTGCAGCACCCCTACGGAGTCGGCGACCAGCGGTGACGCGGCGGAGGGGTGACCTTCGCCGCGCCGAGCGGTGTCTTCGTGCGGTGTCATTTGCTCGCGAGCCGCGACTCCGGCAGGGCCAAGGGCCGCGCCGGGGCCGGAACGATCCGTGGGAGCACCTTGGAGGAGCACAGCACCCCCGGCATCCCCGCGCCGGGGTGGGTGCCCGCGCCGACGAAGTACAGGCCCTGCACGTCCTCGCTGCGGTTGTGGGTGCGGAACCAGGCCGACTGGGTCAAGATCGGCTCGCTGCCAAAGGCCGCGCCGTCCATCGAACGCAGACGCCCAGCGAAGTACCGAGGATCCACCGAGAACTTCGTGACGAGGTTCTTCTTGAGGCCCGGCAGCTCCCCGGCGTCTAAGGCGTCGATGATCTTCTCGCCGTAGCCTTCAGCCGTCTTCTCCCAGTCCACGCCGCTCTTGTTGTTGGGGACGGGCGACAAGACATAGAAGCCGTCGTGCCCCGGCGGGTTGAGGGAGGGGTCGCTGCGGCCTGGGGCGTGCAGATACAACGAGAAGTCGTCGGCGAGCACCCGGCGATCAAAGATGTCGCGCAGGAGCTCTTTGTAGCGGGGCCCGAGGAGGATCGTGTGGTGCGCGGTGTCCTTCCAGACCCCTTTGGCGCCGAAGTACATCACGAACAGGCTCATCGACTGCTTGATGCGGCCGATGGAGGCGTCGGTGTTTGTGCGACGGTGCTCCGGCGCGATCATCTTCGTGTAGACCATGGACGGATCGGCGTTGGAGACGACCAGATCGCAGGGGATCCGCTCGCCCGAGGCCGTCTCGACGGCGGTCGCCCGACCGTTCGTGACCTCGATCCGCTCGACCGGCGTGTTGAGGCGAACCTCGACGCCGAGCTCATCCAGGAGCCGGACGAGGGCGTTGATCAGCGCGCCTGTGCCGCCCTTGGCGAAGTGAACGCCCCATTTGCGCTCCAGCCAATGGATCAGCATGTAGATCGACGTCGTGTTGAACGGGTTCCCGCCGACCAAGAGCGGCTGGAACGTGAAGACCTGCCGCAGACGGGGATCCTCGATGTACGACGACACGAGGCCATACACCGTGCGGTAGCTCTTGAGCTTCATCATCTGGGGGACGATGCGCAGCATCTCCGAGACCGTGTCAAACGGCACATCAGCGAGCTGGGTGTAGCCCACGTCAAAGATGCGCTGGGCCATCGCCGCCATCTTGCGGTAGCCGTCGACGTCTTTGGGGTTGAACTGCTCGATCTGGCTGAGCAGGCGGTCCTCGTCGCCGACATAATCGAAGGACGAGCTGTCCTGGAACTTCACCCGGTAGAAAGGATCGACGGGGACGATGTCGTAGTAGTCCTTGGGGTTCCGGCCCACCAAGGTGAACAGCTCGTCCATGAGGTACGGCGCGGTGACCACGGTGGGGCCCGCGTCAAAGATGAAGCCGTCGCGCTTGAAGACGCTCGCGCGGCCCCCGGCCTGCTCGTTGGCCTCCAGCACGGTGACCTTGTAGCCCATGGCCCGCAGGCGAACGGCCGCCGAGAGGCCGCCGAAGCCCGAGCCGATGACGATGGCGTGCTCCACGCTCATGCCCACTCCCGCAACATCTGATGAGGGTTCGTCTGAATGATCGGCGCCAGGGCCCGGGCCACCAGCTCAGAGGCCAAGGTGTGCAGCCGGGGGTGGCGCGTGAGGGTCGGCGAGTCGGTGATGTTGTCGTCGATGTTCGCCAGACGGCGCCACACCGAGGCCAAGGCCCCGCCCGCCGAGAAGCGGTGGATCGTCTCTTCGACCATGTGATCCGTCGTCTCTTCCCGTGGGGTGCGCAGCACACGCCACAGCCAGGGGGCCTCGTTCGGGTGCAGGCGCAGGTGCTCGACGACGAGCGCGCTCACCTTGCCCTCACGAAGATCCGAGCCGACCTCACCCCGGCCTTTGTCGCCGTAGAGATCGAGCACGTCATCTTGAACCTGGAACAAGAGGCCGACGGGGCTGAACTCTTCAGCGAGGGCCCGGGCGTCGGCCTCGGAGAGCCCCGCGAGGATCGCCGCGCCCTCGACGGGCAACGAGAACAGCGCCGAGGTCTTGCCGCCGACGGCGTGGGCGTAGTCGTCCCAGCTCGGCAGCTCGCGGCCGTGAAGGTCGAGCTCGGCGGACTGCCCACGAACGACGCGCTGGGCGCCTTCAGAGAGCGACTGGGCGAGGCGCCACTTCGTCTCGCCGCTCACCGAGAGCTGGGCGATGGCG
>JBEAVX010000632.1:0-3280 GCA_041160755.1 Pseudomonadota bacterium | reverse complement strand
CCCACGCCTCGCCCGGGCCTGGGGCCTCGACGAGGCCCGCGTGCTGCTGCGCGCCGGGGTGGTGCCCCCGGCCCTGCTCCAGCGCGTCGCTGAAGACCCCGAGGGCTTCTTCGCCTGGGCCCAGACCGGCGGCGCGCCTAACCCTCTGGGGTGAGCGCCGCGCCGACCACCCAGCGCAGGCCGACCACGCGGCTCTCGCTGTTGTTGTGCGGCAGCAGGGCGTCCCCTTCAGCCATCGCCCCGACGTAGATGAACAGCCACTCCCCTTCGCCCCACGGCGCCTGCCAGGCGCTCTCGGGCACGGTGAAGCTGCCGTCGTTCGCGGCGACGCAGCCGACGGTCTCCAGCTCGTTGTAGTTGGCGTCGCTGCGGCGCACCATCACGAGCACCTCGTCGCCTTCGCCGCCTTCCCACTTGAGCTTGAGCGCATCGGGCCCGAGGGTGATCGCCTCGGCCTCATCGAGCTTCGGCGAGGTCAGGGTGACCCCGGCGGGGGTGCGGGCGAGGTCGTTCACCGTCATGCCCAGCAGAGGGCCGTTGGTGACGGGCTCCAAGCGCCAGCCGCCTTGGGTGCTCAGCGCGCTCGCCTCGGGGCTCGCCTCGAAGAAGCCGTCGCTCGCCAAGGTGAAGCTCAGGGCCGAGTCTGGGCCAGAGAGCGTGGTCTGGTTGGCGCCGAGCTCCATCAGGCGCACATCGGGGAAGCCCGGCCCGCTCACGCAGGCGTCGGCCACGCCGCCAAACACGTCGGCGTAGCGGATCTCTTTGGGCTGGATGAGCCCCCACCACGCCGAGCCCCAAGACGCCGAGCCCTCATCCCAGTAGCCGCCGAGGAGCTCGTACCACTCGATCGCGCCCAAGGCCCCGGCCTGGCCGCTGCCGTCGCGCAGGTAACGAAACGCGCCCTCGGCGAGCACGACGGACTCGCCGGAGTCCACCCGCACATCGACGTTGCCCTCAACCCCCGGCGGGGCCACGACGACGAGCTCCGTCGGCGAGAAGCTCTGAACCTGGGCTTCAGCGTCGCCGAAGAAGACCCGCGCGCCCTCCACAAAGTCGCCGCCGGCCAAGGTGACGATCGTGCCGCCCGCGTCACTTCCGTAGGACGGGCTCGGCGCGTCGAGGCGCAGCACCTCGGACCAGCCGGTGTCTTCACCCAGCTCGATGTTGCCCTTGTGGCAAGCGCTGGCGAAGACAAGAAGGGACAGGAGAGCAGGGAGAGAGCGCGTCATGGGGTCCTCCGGGGGCGATTCATCACCCTGGCGGCTCTACGCCCGGCGCTGAACGATCATTCACTCCAAGAGGTGCGTCGAGAGATCGGCCTCATACGCGGCGCGGATCGCGGGCAGCTCGCCGAGGGCCTGTTCATAGGCGGCCTCAGCGATCTTCGGGCCCAGCCAGAACTCGTGCGGCGCCGATCGACCCACCCGGGCGTTGAAGACGTGATCGGCCAGGGCGGCGTCCCGGGCGCTCGATCGGTGCATCAAGGTGAGCATCGAGCGCACCAGATCGCTCACCCGGCGCAGGCCCGGCAGCTCGATCACCGACGAGCCCTCCTCGATCATCCTCGGGATGACGTTGGAGGCGAGGATGAAGTCGGCCCCGGCGGTGTGCACCACCTCGGCGGGCACGTTCGCCGAGACGCCGCCGTCCACGAGCCGCCGACCGGCGTACTCAAAGCTGGAGAAGATGCCCGGGAAGCCCGAGCTCGCCCGCACCGCGTCGGCGAGGGTGCCCGCGGGCAGCACGAACGACGAGGCCGTGCGCACGTCCGAGGCCACGGCGAGGAGCGGGATCTCCGTCGAGAGCTGGTGGGTGGGCCCAAAGAGCTGGTCGATGAGCAGGCCGATCGGCACCGTCGAGACCGTGCAGCCCATGGCCATCGGCATCATCACCCGGCAGTACCGCTCCAGGCGGTCGAGCCCCGCGGGCCCCGCCGCCACCCAGGCCGCGCCGACCACGGCGCCGAAGCTCGTGCCTGAGACATAGTCGATGGGGATCTCGCTCTCGTGCAGGGCGCGCAAGAGGCCCAAGTGCGCAAAACCCCAGGCCCCGCCGCCGCCCAAGGCCAAGCCGACGGCCTTGCCGGTCAGCATCCGGGCGAGTCGGTTGCAGGCCCGCCCGAAGGGGGTCTCGTCCATGCCGAGCTGGCGCACGATGCGGCTGCCCGCGTAGACCTCCTCGACGGACTTGTCGAAGGGCACACGCACCGACTGCTCCAGGGCCTCGTGGGAGTCCGGGCCCTGGGGGCGGCGGCCGGGCACGGTGCGCTCGGCGGCGATGCCTCCGGCGGGCTGGCGCAGGGCGTGGATCAGCCGCTGGTGCTGGGCGAGGGTCACCTCGATGTGGGTGTCGCCCTGCTCATAGAGGTGGACCACGGTGAGGATGCGGTCGAGCAAGGACTGATCGGGCACGGAGGCCCGGGACACGGTCACCAGGACGTGCTCGTGCTGACGCTGCAGCTCGGTGCACAGGTCCGCCGCGCCGCCACGGTCCACGGGCCAGTAGATCGTGGGGAGATCGCCAGGAAGATCGGCGCTTCTCGCGCGCACGCCGCCGTACCAACCCTCGGCGACCTGGGCGCGCAGGCGCAAGGCCGTGCGCTCGCCGTCGAGATCGAGCACCGCCACGCTCGCCCCGCGCTCGTCGAGCGCGATGGCCGTGCCCAAAGACAGCGCCGTGGCGCCCAAGTTGGTGACCGTGGTGTGGATGAGGTGGGCGCGGCCCCGCTTGCCGTCTTGGGGGACGGGCACCACCGCCGCCGTGGTCGCCCGCATTCGCACATGCAGGTGCGCGACGGCCACCCACGGCAAGATGAGCACGCGGCCCGAGGTGGCGGCCTCGATGAGGTAGGGCTGAACCGGCGGCTGCTCGTCCTCAAAGCTCTGGGCGCCCAAGAGCGTGCCCGCGGGGATGAGCTGGCCGAGGCGGCTGTTGGGCACCGCGCGGGCCGAGGCGACGCTGTGTGAGAGCCGGGCGGTGCCCCGAAGCATGATGATGAGGGACTTGTTGCGTTTGCCCGCCTCCAGGAGCACCTCCCCGGGGAGGCAGTCCCGCACATGCCCACACTGGAGGAGCTGCTCACGCCAGGCGGCGGGCAAGGCGCGCAGGCTCGGCTCTTGGCGCAGAAGCTCATCAAACACGTCGAGCTGGTGCTCCAGATCGGCGAGAGAGCCCAGAAGATCGCGGATCTGCCACGCATCTTGCAGGCCGAGCAGCTCGTCCATGTCGATCCGAAGGAGCTCGACCGGGGTGATCGACACGACCTTCGGATCCCGATCTC
>JBEAVX010000630.1:0-9616 GCA_041160755.1 Pseudomonadota bacterium | reverse complement strand
CCCCGATGAGGAGCCCACCCCGGCCGTCACCTGGGTGTGGGGCCTGGAGGTCTTGTGGTGGGCGGGGCTCGTGGGCCTGCGCCTAGAGACCGGCCGCACCCACCAGATCCGCGTTCACATGAGCGAAGACGGCTCGCCGGTTTTGGGCGACATGCTCTACGCCCCGCGCACCGTCGGCCGCGCCGCGCCGCGCCTCGCGCTGCACAGCGCCCGGCTGCGGTTCACGCACCCGCTCACGCAGGAGGTCATCGACCTCCACTCGCCCTTGGCGGATGACCTGGAGCTTCTGCGCCGCCGCCTGCTGAGCCCGCCGCCCGGGGCCAAGGCCGAGGGCGCTGAGGGATAATCGAGCGTTGCGCTATACTTGTCGCGCCTGAGCCGGAGTCAGCACCATGCGGGTCTCGTTCGCCGTCGTCGTCCTCATCCTGAACAGCCTCGGCGTCGTCGGCTGCCTCAAGCGCGCCGGGGGCGGCGGGGATCGCTCCTGGGCCGACCCCGGCCAGATGGACACCTGGCGCACGGCCTTCGTAGACTACGGCTACATCCCCTGCGACGCTGAAGCCCTGGCGAGGATGTGGGGCCTCACCGTGCCCGACGCCAAGGCGAAGTACGGGATGATGCTCAGCTCGGGCGTGAAGTCCTATGAGCTGGAGCAGAAGATCCTCTACCCCGCGCGCCAGGCCGCCGGGAACAACAGCCGCCGCCTGTGCAGCCTAGAGGACAACGGCTTCGCCGAGTCTGACGCCAAGCTCATCGCCCAGAGCTGGGGCACCGATGTGGCCACCGCCCGAGCGTCGTTGGAGGAGAAGCTCACCTGGGGCGGGCGCTACGCGGTGGACGACGCGCTCAAGTACGCCTCGATGGGCTACGTCGGCGACGGCACCGACGGCGGCGCCGAGGCCGAGGCCGTGAACAGCTTCTACAACGCGGGCCTGTCGTACTGCGACGCCGAGATCCTCGCGGCGAGCTGGAGCATCGACACCTGGGAGGCCAAGATCACCCTCGGGATGAAGCTCAACGCGGGCTACAGCATGGACGACATTCAGTCCACCTACCTCTCCCCGGCGCGCCAGCAGTACACGAACAACAACCAGGTCTGCGAGCTGTACGAGACGAACTTCACCGGCGCCGACGCCGAGCGCCTCGCCTGCTTCTGGGGCGTAGGTTTGGAGGAGTCCAAGGCCCGCATCGCCCAGAAGGTGACCCACGGCGGCGCTGAAGACGTGACGATGCTGCTCAAGGCGGCCACGTCCCGAGGCTGCCGCTGACCCAGCTCACCTGGCGGATCGGCGTCGAGGTGGAGCTGATGGCCCCGCCCGGCGCGAGCCGCGAGACCTTGGCCCAGGCCCTCGCCGCGCAGATCGGCGGCGAGTGTGCGCCGGGCCTGCACCCCCAGTCTGAGCCCAGCCGGGTGCCCGGCCAGCCGGTGTTCTACAACCTCACGCCGAGCTTCGAGGTGCTCGACGCCGCCGGGGCCCGCTTCGCGCTCTGCGTCGACGACCTCACCCTACAAGACGATCTGAACAAGCAGGCCCCGCCCAAGCCCGGCTGGTGGCGTGTGGTGAGCGACGACCCCCGGCTCCTGCGCCTCGTCTCCCGGCACATCCGGCCCCAAGGCCCATTGGACGACGCCCTCGCCCCGGCGGCGGCCCTGTTCGGCACCGATCTGCAGCCCGGCGAGGGCGGTCTGTGGAAGGTCGTCGATGAGACCGGCGCGTCGGTGGCCTTGGGCGCGCCCTTGCCCGGCGAGCGGGAGCGGCCCTGCGAGCTCATCACCCCGCCCATCGACGCCGATCACCACGCCGCCTTGGAGGCCCGGCTCTCCGTCGCCCGGGCGCTGGGCTTCTTCGCCCCCGTCGAGGGCGCCACCCACATCCACTTCGACGCCGCGCCGCTTCGTTCGGCCCGCGCGATGCAGAACCTCGTGCGCCTCTTCGTCGCCTTCGGGCCGACCCTTCGCGCGCGGCTGGGCGTGAACCCGCGCTGTCGGCGCCTGGGGCCCCTTCAGCCGGAGCTGATCGCCGCCGTCGAGTCGCCGGGCTTCGTGGGCCTGCCCTGGGACGAGGCCCGGGCGCGGCTCCAGCAGGCCAAGCCCGACAAGTACCGCGACCTGAACCTCCGAAACCTCATCTTGGCCCTGCCCCACAAACACACCGTCGAGCTGCGCATCTTGCCGGTGCACCTCCACGCCGGGCCGATCGTGCAGGCCGCCGCGCTGGGGGAGGCGCTGTTGCGCCGGGCGATCGTCGAGCTGCCCGTGGAGCGCCGCCCGCCCCTACGTCCGGGGGTGGAGGCCGACGCGGCGCTCAGCGCGGCGCTTGAGGCGGCGGAGTAGCCGCAGCGCGGCGCAGGCGCAGCCGGGAGAGCAGGCGCGCGGCGAGGCTGCGTAAGGTGAGCCGGGTCTCGGGCACGGCGGCCACGGCGCGGCGCTCTAGGTCGTTCAGCAGGGCCCGGGCCTCGTGCAGCCGCTCGTCCAAGGCGAGGGCCTCGCGCAGATGGCGCGCGGCGGCTTCAGTGCGGGCCATGGTGAGCGCGATGCGGCCCAGCTCCAAGTGGGCCCGCGCGCGCACGGACTCGTCCTCCTCCACCAGCGCGTGCTGCAAGGAGTGAATGTCGTCGGCGCCTAGCTCCATAGGAGGCTCCGTGGGTCGGCAGGGGGCGGTGACAGTTCACCCCGTGAAGTTGGCCCGGTCAAGTCAAGGACTTGTCACGCGGCTGACACAGGCCCAAAAACGCGCTCGGATCCCGGCTTCCTAGAAAAGTTCATCAAACTTCGATCCTTTATCTTGTCAGGTCAAGTCGGCTGGATAGGATCGGGCCGCCTCAAAGACTGAGGGCCGGGCCGGGCTGCGGAGCTTCTGCACAACTCTGGCACGATCCCTGCATAGGCCAACGTCGAACCACGCCGCCGCTGAACCCCGCTGCCGCCGCCTCCTGCTGAGGAAACACCCCATGGCCCGCTCACTCACCGTCAAGCACACCGAAGCCCCCGGCACCTCCAGCCTCCTGAACGCGTTCTTGCTGGTCGCGTTCGGCTGGCTCGTCGCCTCGATGCTGTTCGCTGGAGTCAGCGCCAGCGCCGCCACGGACAGCGCCCCGGTAGGCGAGATCAACGCTCAGTAGATCGTCATCTACCAATCGTAGATTTCGAGCCCAAACCCCCGCCCCTTCGGCGGGGGTGTCTGCTTCAGGGGATCTTCCACACCACCACGTCCCCCGCCTCATGGGCGGGCGGCCCCAAGGCCCGGGTGAGCAGGCGGGCGGCCTCGTCCGGGGTGCGGGCGCGGTCGCGGTGCAGGGCGATCCAGTCCAGGTGCAAGGCCCGCAGCGCGCGGACCTCGGCCTCCATCGCCTCGGGCGCGGCGAGGGGCTCGACCCGCTGCATGGCCTTGGGCGGGCGCCACGCCGCGGGGGTCGTCGGGCTCACGCCGCAGAGGCGATCGGCGACGGCGATGAGGCGGCTCTGGGAGAGCAGGGCGTCGGGGCCCTCGTAGCTCTCGGAGATCGGCAGGTTCAAGCCGGGCTGCCACCGATTGTAAAGTCGGGGCACCTCCTCGCTGAACTCGCGGCGCCCGTTGTCGAACGGCAGCACGACCACGCCGCCCTCGCCGCCCTGCTCCCGGATCCAGCCCCAGGCCGCCGGGGGCGTCGGGTCGTAGAGATCCCTCGGGAACGGCGTTTGAGAGAGGGCGAGGTTGTCCAAGAGCACGGCGCCCAAGAGCCACGGCAAGGCCCGGGGCCAGCGGGTGAGCAGGCGCTCGGCGCCCAGCCCGGCGGCGACGGCGAAGAAGATCACCGCCGGTCCCGCCGCCCGGTGCCAATGGGAGAGCCCCTCCAGCGCCGAGATGTGCTGGGTGAGCGCCCCGGCGGGCATCCGCCACACCCGCCCGAGCCATGACGTGTCGCCGCCGATGGACAGCCAGTGGCCCATCGCCAAGGCCCACAGGGGCAACACCACCGCCCACAGCCCCAGGGCCCGGCGACCGGCGGCCAAGGCGAGGCCAAGACCCACGAGGCCGACGTAGACGCTCTTGGAGATCGGCACACGCTCGACGGCGGGCAAGAAGAGGTTGAGGAGATCCGTGCCGTAGGTGGGCGTGTGCCGCCACATCTCTCGGGTGGCGCTCGGCCAAGGCGACGGTGGGTGCCAACGCGACGACCAGAACTCGCGGATCTCCAAGAACTGAACCAGCGGCCAGGCCCACAGCGCCAGGGCGATCAGCCCCTGCGCCAGGGCGGCGAGCACGATCTTGGGCCGCGCGATCCGCGCCCGCAGCAGCGCCCAGCTCCACAAGGCCAGCTCCACGGGCACGGCGAAGGCGACGTGGTACCAGCCCGCGAGGCCGAACGCGCCCAAGCTGAGCCCCGCGAAGGCCAGGTCCCGGGGGCGGCCCTCCTCGGCAAACCGAAGGGCGGCGGCGGCGTGCAGGCCGATCCAGCCGATGGGCAGAGACTCGGTGATGCCGAAGCTGATCACCCCGCCCAGAAACGGCGCCGACTCGGCGATCACCCCGGCCGCCAAGGCCCCGGCCCGCCCCGCGCCGAGCTGCCGGGCCAAGGCCCAGGCGCCAAAGAACGCGAGCAGCAGGTCCACGATCATCGTGAGGTTGTAGGCGAACGGCACGCCCAAGGGCCAGCCGACGAGCGCCACCGGGAGGTGGATCGGGTCCATCAGGGGGATCGGCAGGCCGTCGGGGAGGTTCTCTAAGGCCCGCTCATCGCCGATCACCCGCCGCAGGGCGCGCCAGAGCATCCACAGGTGGTTGTCGGCCTCGCCCCGGGGGTGGCCCAGCACCGCGCCGGGGCTCAACACCCACGGGAAGGTGACCAACACGGCCACGCCCAGCGCGGCGCCCACCTCCGACCGGCCCAGGCGCGGCGGGGTCGGCGCGGCGGGATCCTCCACCCTACTTGATCTCGAAGCGGGTCTTGAGGCGCTGGCCTGGCGCGGCCCGGCCACGGGCGACGAGCACCGGGGCGCTCACCAAGGCGTCGCCCTCGACGACCTCCCCCGCCTCAACCGCCCACTCGGCCTCGCCGTCCGTCGAGACGCTCAGCTTGGCCTGGCGATGCACCCCCTCAAAGCCCTTCTCGGCTGGGGTGAGCGTCCAGCCCGGGCCCAAGGGCCAGCGCAGCTCAAACGGCGCGGCGCCCTCACCCTCGAAACGATCGGTGAACGAGAGGCGCGCCCCGGCGAGCTTGAGCTCCCGGAGGGCGGTGAGCCCCGCGCCAGGACCGCCGCCGCCGCCTTGGCTCAGCCGCAGGGTGACCGTGGCGTCGCGGCCATCGACCCGGGCCGTCTCCAAGACCGCGCCGAGGCGCCGCCCGCCGACAAACACGCCGCCGTGGGCCTCGGGCTCGGCGAGCTCGGGGTGTTGGCCCCAGGCGCCGGGATCGGCGAGCACCGTGGCCTTGGGGAGATCCCAGAGCACCTGCCCCGCGTCGGGGTGCGCCCAGAGGCCCTCGTGCTGGGCGGCGAGGACCACCGCGCGGCTCGACCCGCCCTT
This sequence comes from Pseudomonadota bacterium, assembly GCA_041160755.1. GTDB lineage: Bacteria > Myxococcota_A > UBA796 > UBA796 > CAJQPC01 > JADKFE01. The sequence goes on along the minus strand of JBEAVX010000630.1, from coordinate 4,109 downwards.
GACCTCGGCCTGGGCCACCACCCAGCCCGCGTCACGGAAGCTCACGAGGCTCCAGGTCTTGCTGCGGTCCACCTTGGGCCCCGGCTTGGGGGCCGCCTTGCCGGTGAGCAGGCCGACGACGGGATCGACGGCGAGGTCGGGGGCGCCCTCTCCGGGGCTCAAGCCCAAGGCGCAGAGCGTCACCCACGGCGTCGCCCAAGGCGTCGCGCCGCCAAAGAGCGACGGCGCCGGGCGCTCGCCAATGTTGGGCAAGCCGCCAAAACCATCGCCCAGAGAGCGCAAGAACCACGCCGCGCGCAGCAAGGCGCCGTCGAGGAGCGCCGGGGTGGGCACGCTCGCGGCCCGGGCGTAGGCGCGGGCGAGGAGCGCGGCCTCGACGGCCAGCAAGAGCGCGCTGGGGCTGCCGCAGCGGGGGGCGCCGTCGGCCGTCGTCATGGCGTCGAGGCTGTGGCCGAGGCGAGAGAGGCCCTCGGCCCGGGCGCGGCGGGCGGAGGGGAGCTCGGGGAACAACAGGCCGCCCACGGCGAGGCCCGCGGACTGGAGCGCCGGGCGGTGATCGGCGGGGCCTTCAGCGAGGGCGGGCACGGCGAGGGTGTACTGGAGGTGGGCCTCAGCGCTCCCGGCGAGGCGGCGCCAGAGGGGATCGGGGAGCGCCCCGCGCTGCCAAGCCACGGCGAGGCCCCAGCTCAACAGGCGCAGGGCGGCGTCGCTGCCGTGCTCCCAGGCCGGGCCTTGGCCGGGGCGGTCGGCGGCGATCCACTCCCCCAAGGCGCGTAAGGCGGGCTCCACACGCTCGGGGCCGCCGCCCAAGGCCGAGGCCCGGGCGAGCCCTGGCCACCAGACGTGGCGGTGCAAGGCGCGGGCTTGGGCCGGGGTGAGCGCCGTCGGGGCGCCCGCGCGCAGGAGCGAGTCGAGCAGGGCCTCGGCGCCTTCAGCGGGCTCCGTGGGCAGGTCAAGGCCGAGGCTCGGCACCCGACCCACGGCGCAGTCCACCGGGGAGACGGGCTCCTCAGCGGGCACGAAGCCGCGCCCGGCCAAGGATCGCGCCTTCCGCCACACCCCGAACGCCGCTCGCTCCAACAAGCCCACGATCACCTCAGTCGCCCTCTGGGACCTGGAACTCGAAGTCGATCTCATCGCCCATCTCGGCCTGCAAGAACGCCTTCAGACGTTTGCGGAGCCGAGACTCGACCTGCCGAATGCGCTCTTTGGACACGTCGAACCGCTTGCCGATCACCGAGAGCGGCACCGGGTCCATCGCCGTGAGGCGCTCGGTCCAGATGGCGCGCTCTCGCACGTCGGTGAGGGTCTCGGCGAAGGTCTCCAGCTTCTCGCGGACCATGGCGCCGAGCTCGCTGCGGGCGACGTTCTCATCAGGGCTAGGGCTGCTCGCGTCGTAGACCACGTCCGCGAGGCTGCGGCCCTCGTCGTCGTTGCCCATAGGCGCGTGCAGCGACATCGCCGGGGCGCGCAGGTGCTGATCGACGGAGATCACCTCGCTCTCGGTGACGTCCAGGCGCTCGGCCAAGAGGCGGGTGGACGGGCGCAGGCCCTCTTTGACCAGGCGCTCTTTCTCTTTTTGGAGCTGGAAGAACAGCTTCCGGCCGCTGCGGGTGCTGCCGAGGCGCACCATGCGGAAGTTGTCCATCAGAAAGCGCAGGATCATCGCCCGGATCCAGTACTGGGCATAGCTAGAGAAGCGGATGCCCCGGTACGGATCGAACCGGGAGAGCGCCTCGACGAGGCCGACGTTGCCCTCTTGGATGAGGTCGAGGACGTTGGACCACTGGCGATGGTACTGAAACGCGAGCTTCACGACGAGGCGCAAGTTGGCGGTGACGAGGCGCTCAGCGGCCTCTTTGTCGCCGGTCTCGTGCCACGCGATGGCGGTGACCTTCTCCTCTTCGGGGCTCAGCAGCGGGTAACGCCGCACCTCGGTGAGGTAGTGGCTCAGGAGATCGCCGCCCGTGGCCCGAGGCGCCCGGGGCGTCGGCACGACGAGGGCGTTCATCCCTGGCGGGAGCGCGCGCGCGGCGTTCTCCGACCCCAATGGATCCAGAGGGAGGCCGTCTGCGTCCAGCACCTCCACGTCGTCTCCGGGTTCGGTCATCGGCACCTCTAGCGCAGGGGGAGGTTCAGGGGGATTCTCAGGGAGCGCGGAGGCGGATGGACTGAATCGCCCGGTCCACCGCCGCGGGGTGACCGGCCAAAAACGGCAGGCCACGGTCTCGCAGGGGGTCGAGGGACGAGCCATCGAAGGCCCGCGCGACCCCGCCCACCTCTTCTAACAGGCAGAGCCCGCCCGCGACATCCCAGACGCCCCAGCCGCCGGGCACAAACGCCGCCCAGGCCGCGCCGCCCGCGACGAGGCAGAGGTGCGCGGCGGTGGAGCCCAGGCTGCGGCACTTGCCGACGTGGTCACTCTCGAACCAGCGATGGAACCGCGAGGGGATGAACAGCACGGATCGCCGGTCGTAGACGGGCTCGGCCAAGGGCGGCAAGCGGCGGCCATCGCGCCAAGCCCCGCCGCCTCGGGCGCCGAACCAGAACTCGTCGATGCGCGGGAAGTAGGTCGCGCCGAGGGTGATCTCCGCGTCGCCGGAGGCGGTCTGCCCGACGAGGCCCACGGTGGGGCCCCAGTGGGCGAGGCCCTCCAAGAAGGCGTGGGTGCCGTCGATGGGGTCGATGAACCAGGTGCGATCCCCGCTCATCGCCGCGCCCTCTTCGCCGACGAGGCCATCGTTGGGCCAGCCCTCGCGCAGCCGCGCGGAGAGGATGCGCTCGGCGGCGTGGTCGGCGTCGGTGACGAAGGTGTCGTCCTCCTTCGCGGAGACTTCAGCGCGCCGAAAACGCACCGTAGCGGCGTCTCCAGCCTCACGCAGCGCCGCGCGGAGGAGGTCATGCTCAGGCGGCGGCGCGGACAGGGACGGCTGGGACAACGGGCGGGCTCCACGGCGATCCTCACCCCCTTAGCACGCCCAGCGCGCGACCGGCGGCGACTCTGGGCGGTCCTGGCAAAGCTCAACGTCTCGGGTTCAGAAGGCTGTGTTATGCTGAGCGCCAAGTCGGTGAGGTCGTGGAGAAGAGCAAGCTGAAGATCACGGGCCCCTTCCTCGCGTGGGGCCCCGACGTGCGCCGCGGCGCCTTGTCCTCTGGGGAGGGTCCGGACGAGCAGGTGCTCATCCGTGTCCTTCGTGACGTAGGCTCCGATCGTGACGCCCTCGTCGCGCTCCAGCGCCGCGCCCGGCGTATGGCGAAGGCCCGAAACGACGGCCTCTTGCGCCTGATGCACGTCTCGGCGCTCGGCGCTCAGGCCGCCTTGGTCTACGAGCTGTGCGACGGCATCTCCTTGGCGAGGATCTTGGAGTTTCAGCGCCAGCGCCGCGCGTGGCTCCCGATCAAGCTCTGCTTAGAGCTCGCCGCTGAAGTCGGTCGCGCGGTCTCTTGGGCGCTCGATGACGTCGAGCGTCGCGGCAAAGGCGCCCGGCTCTCGTCCAGCGGCCCCTGCCCCGAGGACGTGCTCGTGGACGCGACGGGCCGGGTGAAGGTCGCTGGGCTGTGGATCCTCGCCCCGACGGAGCACCCCTTCGATCAGGCCGTGCCCGGCTACGTCCCCCCCGACGGCGACCGCTCCCCCACCGCGCTCACCTACGGCCTCGCCGCGCTCTTGTTGGAGCTGTTCACCGGCGAGCCGGCCTTCCCCGCTGAAGTCTCCCCGGCCAAACACGGCGAGCAGCTCCGCGTGGCCTTGGCCCGCCTCGGCGCCCGGCCCGGCGAGCAGGTCCCCCAGCCCGCCGCCCAGCTCTTGCGCCTGGGCCTGTCGTTCAACCCCAACGAGCGCCCGTCGCCCCAGGCCCTCGCCCAGCAGATCGACGGCCTCGCGAAGTCCCTTCGTGGCCCGAGCATCTCCGCCTGGGCGCCCGCCGCCTTGCCCAAGATCCTCGGCAAGAACAAGTCTGAAGACACCGCCGTGATCATGGTCGTCGAGCTGCCCGAGGCGCGTAACCTCGCCGAGCAGGGCGAGTCCGTGGACGACGAGCTCTCATGGCCCTCGGAGGTGCGCTTCGCCGCCCCCGACCCGCGCCGGGCCCAGACCCGCCAGGATCACC
>JBEAVX010000624.1:0-6449 GCA_041160755.1 Pseudomonadota bacterium | reverse complement strand
CTTCAGCGCCGACGCCGGTGAGCTGATCAAGGCGCTGTCGTCCATCGGCCGCGTCGGCGCTGAAGAGCAGTCGGCGATCTCGGCCCCGAGCGCGTCGCTGCGGATGCAGGGCCCCGTGGTCATCCCGCCGCCCGTCGTGCCCGAGGCGCCCGCGCCCGCCCCGCGCCCCTGGGGCCTCGTCGCCTTGGCGGCCTTGGCGGTCGGCGCGCTGTTTGGCCTGCTCGTGCTCGCCTTGGCCCCAGGCCGCGCCCCCGAGACGCCCTCCGTCGAGGCGCCGCCGGCGGTCACGACGGTGCCGGTGAAGATCTCCACGACGCCCGCGGGCGCCCAGGTGAGCGTCGATGGCGCGCCCATCGGCGTCACCCCGCTCAGCCTCACCCTGGAGGCCAAAGGCGCGCCGGATCCCCGCAGCTTTGAGGTCAACCTCGACGGCTTCATGCCGGTGATGGTGGAGCGGGATCTCGCCCAAGGCAATGTGGAGCTGAGCCTGACCCTCAAGCCGCTGCCTGCGGAGCCGGAGCCTGTCGAGGCCACCCCGCCGACCGAGACCTCCAGCGGGCGCCCCAGAGGGGATCGTCCCAAGTCCACGGCCCAAGAAGGCTCCGACACCCCAAAGCCGCCCGTGAAGACGGAGGAGGGCTCCCCGAGTGACCAGAGCGCGCCCGCTGGCTACAAGGCCAACCCCTTTGACTGACCACCCTGTGCTTGGCCTGCCTGGCTCGCCCCGTCCAACCGGCCTGCTTCGCCCCCTGGCGCTCCTTGTGCTGCTCCTCGCCGCGCCCGTGGCCTGGGCCGCGCCCAAAGACGAGGCCCGGCGCCACTTCAACATGGGCATCGAGTACATCGCCGCTGGGGACTACGAGCGCGGGATCGCCGAGTTTAAGCTCGCCAACGAGATCCTCCCGCACCCCGTCGTGCTGTACAACATCGCCCGCGCCTACGCCGACATCCAGGATTACGAGAACGCGATCCTGTACTTTGAGGAGTACCTCCTCACGAACCCCATCGACCGGGCCGAGGTGGAGTCGTACATCAACACGATGCGCGCCCGCCAAGAGGCGAAGCTCGCGCCGCCCCCCGTCGAGGGCGGCGGCGGCGGCTCGACCAGCGGCGGCGGCGCGCGCCCCGTCGGCCCCGTGGCCACGGCGGATGAGCTCGCGGCGCTTCAACGCCACGCGCAGGAGCTCCAGGCCCTCGCCACCCGCCTCGCCGAGCGTGAACAAGCCCTCGCGGACGCCGCGGCGGCGGCGGAGGCCGGCGGTGAAGGCGGCGTCGAGGGCGGCGCGGGCGGCGTCGAGGGCGGCGGAGCGAACCTCCCCCCCACCGACGGCGGCGACGCGCCCCTCGCCTTGAGCGAGAAGGGCCTCGTGGAGGACCTCTACGCCCGGGTCGTCGTCACCGCGTCGCGCTTCGCCCAAGACCCGCTCACCGCCCCGGCGGCGGTCACGATCATCTCCCAAGACGACATCCGCATGTCCACGGCCTCCACCGTCGCCGAGCTGCTCCAGACGGTCCCGGGCCTCGACATGATGCAGCTCACCGCCGCGAACCCTGAAGTGTCGATCCGGGGCTTCAACCAGCGCCTCTCGAACAAGGTGCTCGTGTTGGTGGACGGCCGCACGGTCTACATGGACTTCATCGGCTCGACCTTGTGGTCCTCGCTGCCGATCACCCTGGAGGACATCGAGCGCATCGAGATCATCCGTGGGCCGGGCTCGGCGATCTACGGCGCGAACGCCTTCGGCGGCGTGATCAACATCATCACCCGGGCGCCGGGCGACGTGAGCCAGCAGAACCAAGTCTCGTCGGCCGGGGGCACCGCTGGGCTCGCCCGAGGCAGCGTGAACCTCGCCGGTCGCCAAGACCGCCTCGCCTGGAAGACGACGGCGGGGGTGCAGCAGCTCGGCCGCTGGGTTCAGGACGCGGATCCGTCGCGCGTAGACCTCGGCTCGCCGTATGGCGCCGACGCCAGCTCCGTGCAGTCCGCCACGGCGAGCGCCATGCTCCAGTGGCAGCTCAGCGAGAAGGGCTTCGTCTCCGTCTCCGGCGGCGTCAACGACGGCCTCTCCGAGTTCTACTCCTTGGGCGCGCTGCGCCTGTTCGGCATCGACTCCACCTCCACGAACGCCCGCGTCGACCTCGGCCTCGGCCCGCTCTACGTGCGCTCGTTCTACAACCGCTTCGGCGCCACGGCCCAGGCCTGGTACACGCCCACGAGCGGCGAGGTGCTCGGCGGCGACATCCTCAGCCAAGCCTGGGACACCGAGGCCCAGTTCAACGAGGCCTTCGGCGCCAACAACCAGCATGTGTTGACCGCCGGGGTCGGCTTCCGCCTCAAGACGATCGACTGGGTGTTCTTGACGCCTGGGGTCAAGGTGGAGCCCCACGTCAACGGCTACATCCAGCAGCAGTCCACCTTCGGGCCCGTCACCCTCAACGGCGCGATCCGCATCGACCGGCACCCCCTGGACAACGTCGGCACCCGGCCCACGGCCCGGCTGAGCATGGTGACCCGGGTGGGCGAGGGCCGCGTCGTGCGGCTCAACGGCGGCAACGCCTTCCGAAACCCCACCTTCTTGGAGTCCTACACCGACCTCTTCCTGAGCACCGGCGTAGACGGCGTCCTGGTGAACAGCATGGGCTCCGAGGTCGTGCGGGAGCGCACGGATCCCAACTTCAACTTGGAGCCCGAGAAGATCCGCTCCGTCGAGCTCGGCTTCTTGGACCAGTCCAGCGACTCGTTCCGGTTTGAGGTCGCGGCGTATGGGTACCAGGTCCTCGACCTCATCGACCTGGGCTCGGTGAGCGCGGTAGAGAACCAGCTCGACTTCGACGACACCCAAGGCGCCTACATCGCCGGAGAGAGCCGCTTCGAGAACGAGGCCCCGGTGTTCTGGGCTGGCGGCGGGGAGATCGAGGGCGCGTGGTTCGGCGTGCCGGGCCTCGACGTGCGCCTCAACTACTCCTTTGAGCGCATCGTCTCCGTCGATGAAGACGGCGAGTCCACGCCGTCAAACGCCCACCCCACCCACAAAGGCCACGCCGTCGTCGCCTGGCGCAGCCCTTGGGATCTCGACCTGTCCATGACCGTCTCGGGCTACTCCGCGCAGTCCTGGCCGATCCGCAGCTATGACGCCGCGGGGCAGGTCGTCGTCGATCTGGTGGACGTAGACGCCTACACGATCATCTCCAACAAGCTCGTGTGGCACCCCTTCGGCTACGACGACCTCGACCTCTCGGCGAGCGCCTGGAACTGGCTCGCGCTGCTCCAGGGCCCCCACACCGAGTACCCCCTCGGCCAACCTGTCGGCGCCCGCCTCTACGGCGGCGTCGCGTACCGTTTCTGAGGAGGAACAATGACCCTCGCTTTGTTTCTCATCGCCGCCTGCGCCTACGTCCCGCCCATCGACAGCGCCAACCCCGACTACCCCGACACCGCCGGGCTGAGCGGCACCGTGCTCGTCTCCTTGAGCGAAGGGGTCCCGGGCCGGGGCCATGTGTTGGTGTACGACGTGCTGAACCCGCCGCCGCCCTCAGGCCTCGGCAGCCCCGTGGACCTCGCCACCATCTCCCCGTCGGAGTTTGAGGGCGCCCAGGGCGGCGTCACTTCAGCGCCGTGGGCCATCGCCGGGCTCGGGCTGGGCACCTACCTCGTCACCGCGCTCATCGACAACGACGAGAACTTCTCGCCCTTCTTTGACTTCGCCGCCGGGGCCACCTGCGGCGACACCGTCGGGGCCTACCTCACCGACCTCACCACCCAGGCCCCGGCGCCGGTGGTGATCGACGCCTTGCCCGCGCAGATCGACGGCCTCGTCGTCACCGCCGCCAAGACGCTCTCCACGGAGCGCCCGGCCTTTGACGTGGACGGCTTCACCCTCGGCGCCCCGGCGCCCTTCGGCGCGAACACCCTGAGCCTCGATCGATCGGTGACCGACACCGCGCAGATCGTGAACCTCCAGAGCCGCGCGGTGAACCACCCGCTCTTGACGCTGAACGGCCCCGAGGCGGCGGCCTGCGCGTCGAGCTTCTTGGTGCGGCTCCTGGATCTTGACCAAGACGGCGAGGTCGATCCCCACCCCAACCCCAGCTACGCCGCGCTGGGCCTCAAGGACGCCTACCCCAAGGTCTACCTGATCTTGGCCGCCGACCTCCAAGGCAACCCTGTAGACCCCGCCGACGGCCGCTACGTGAGCGAGGCCGTCGTCGCCACGGACATCTTCATGGCGCCGTATGGGGAGTATGTCGCCGGGGACTCCTTCTTGAGCCCCTCCTTGCCCGCGGTGTTTTTGCCCGCCGCGCTGCACATCGCCGCCGACGGCTCCGAGACGGTCGTGCAAGGCGCGGACATGCCCGCGGGCCTCTGGGCGACGGTCGTGGTGCAAGACACGGGGCAGATCTGGGTGGTGCCCAACGACCTCGGCGACGCGGCCCTCGCGGCGCAGTATGGGTGGGATCTCGAAGGATTCGCTTCTCAAGGGCCCGCTGGCTTGATACCGATTCAGTAGCCCCCCGAGGACTCCCTCCCTATGAACGACCCGCTCTCCTCAAGCGCCCTCTATGCCGCGGCGCTCCCGGTCAGCCTGGGCGTGTTTGAGCCGGATCAGCACACCCAGACCCTCGCGGTCTCGAAGCAGGGCGCGCTGTTGGACCTCCAAGGCGGCCCGCCCGTCGGCGAGATGATCTGGCTGCACATCCAGCTCCCCAAAGGCGTGACCATCGAGGCCACGGCGACGATCCGCCCCCGCAACGCGGATCTGGGCGACGGCGTGCCCGTCGAGTTCTCGATGTTTATGCACGGCTCGCGCGGGGTGTGGAACCAGTTCATGGGGGAGCTGGAGCTCGCCGCGAGCGAAGGCGGCCGCGACCGCCGCGTGTGGACCCGCGAGCGCCATGTGAGCCTGCTCGTGCGCGCCCAGGAGCGTGAGTGGGTGAGCGGCGACGTCTCTCAAGGCGGCGTGTTTGTGCCCTCGAAGATCCTCTTGCCCGAAGGCACCTCCTTCAAGCTGGAGCTCATCCACCCCGACACCCAGCACGTCTTCACCGTGCAGGCCCGGGTGGCCCGGCTGCAGTACGGCCACGGCGGCGACGTGCGCGGCATGGGCCTAGAGTTCTTGGGCATGGACGACGAGCGCCGCTTCTTGCTCCAGCGCTTCTACACCGAGGGCGTCGCGCCCCTGTGAGCCTCTCGGTGGGCAGGACCTCTCTCAGCCCTCTCACTCTGCGCCAGCGCAGGTGACGTCCGCCCCGCGCGGGTCTATGGTGGGGACGTGACGCGCCGCGCCCCCCCTCTGCTGCTGATGCTCTTGGCGACGGTCTTGGCCGTGACGCCTTACCTGCTGCCGTGGGCGCTCATCTTGTGGTCGAGCGTGCCGACCACGCCCTATGTCTACATCCCGCCCATCGAGCGCCCCGTGGTCACGATCCAGCTCCCCCCGGAGCAGCTCGCGCCGGAGGAGCCCGAGGTCGAGCCTGAGCCCGCGCCCGAGCCCGAGGAGGTCGAGGCCGAGCCCGTGGAGGAGCCCGCGCCGACCTACCCCCAGGCCGACGTGCTGGCCGCCAAAGAGGGCGTCGTGAGCCTCGACGTCGTGGCCGAGATCGACGGCCCCAAGAGCCTCCGCGTCGGCCGCCCGCGCCCGGTCAAGCGCCCGCCGACGCCCCCCGGCGAGAAGAAGCCGCGCCCGCCCCGCAAGAAGCCCGACTGCCTGCCTGAGGCGCCGGAGATCGGCGAGGTGAGCCCCACGGCCCACCGCGTCGAGGAGCAGCTCGTCGACTACTACGCGAACCACCTCCTCGACGTGGAGCAGCTCGCGGCCTCGTGGTGGAAGCTCGACGAAGAGGGTGAGCGGGTCGGCGTCGGCATCGGGCGCATGAAGTGCGGCAGCCTCTTGCGCCAAGGCGGCTTCAAGAACGGCGACGTCATCGTCGGCGTGAACGGGATGCCGATTCAGTCCTGGTCCGATGGCGTGAACGCCTTCCTCAAGCTGCGGAGCAAACGCCTGCTGTGGGTGGACGTGGTCCGCCGAGGCGAGACCGTGCGCCTCGACTTCTTGCTCGTCGAGCCCGGCCTCGCGAAGATCCCCAGCGCCTTGACCGATCCCTTGCTCAACCCCACGGTCCTCGTCGATCAAGAGCTGGCCCGGGCGGAGCTGCCCTGGCTCCAGCGCACCTTCGGCAAAGGCAAAGACCGCCGCGAGCAGCGCAAGGCCGAGCGTGCGCTGTGGGAGAGCCTCAGCGAGTCGTGGTTGGAGGAGTCCGGCGCGAACGAGGACGATGAGGAGGCCCTGGAGGCCGCCGACGCCCCGCCCGCCGTCGATCCAACGAAGCCGCCGCCCCAGCGCACCGACGCCGCCCAGCGTGAGGCCGCCAAGGCCGCTGAAGAGGCCATGAAGGGCCGGAAGAAGGGAGAGGGTGAGGTGCCCGCGCCCGCTGAGCCCACCCCACCCGCG
>JBEAVX010000617.1:0-5047 GCA_041160755.1 Pseudomonadota bacterium | reverse complement strand
TAGGACGATCGTGGGATCTAAGCCCACCACGTCGGCGAACGGCGCCGCCGAGAGGAGCTTGACGGGCGGCGTGCCGAAGCTGAAGTCTGCGGCGGCGGCCATCACCCCGCCCGTGGCCGAGCGGGTGCCTTCTTTGACGGTGACCTTGTACTCCGTGGCCATCGGGAAGCGGTCGTCAGGCTCAAAGAGCAGGGTCTGGGTGCCTACCCAGCGCCACTGGCCCGGGGGCTGCGGGGTGAGCGTGACCGGGAGGGTCTTCGCGGCCTCCTCGACCGAGGTCAGCGCCACCATCGGCTGGGAGAACGTGACGCTGAGGTGGGGCGCGAAGGGCACCTCACCCTCGGGGGCGTATCGTTGCACCGTGAGCGGCCCGGTCTCGACGACGGGCTTCACGACCTCGACCGCCGGGGGGAAGTCCATGGACACCGTGGCGCCGGTGCGCGGCGGCGGCAGGCTCTTCTCGCGCAGGCGCAGGGCCTTCTCGTCTTCAGGCGTGGTCGGCAGCTCGGGGAGCCGGGCCACGAGCGCGCTCAGCTCGGCGGCGCTCAGGGGCGTGGTGGCGGCCAGCGGCGCGGCCACCCGAGACTCCGCGGCCGGGTCGGCCTCGGTGAGCCGCACCAGGAGGCCCTCTTCTTTGGGATCAGCGTTGAACCGAACCGGATCAGCGACGCTCACGGGATCCTCCGAGGTGCTGGGGCCGCTGGCGCGTCTGCACGGCCCAAAGGCCACGAGCAGGGGGAGCGCGAACCAAGGAGACAGGCGCATAGAGGGCTCCGATTCGTCAGGACTGGGGCAAGCCGCGCGGTCGGACTTGCGGACGAGCCCGATCTGGGCTTTGTTCCCAGAATGACCCGACCCTTCGTCCTGGCGGTGCCGCTCGCCGCGCTTATCTTCGCATGCGATCCTTCGCCCTCCAAAGATTCAGGGGCGGACAGCGGCTGGTCTGAGGTTGATCCCCCAGACACCGAGCCGCCTGAAGAGACCGGCGATGACTCCACGCCGCCGGATGACTCATCGGCCCCAGACGACACTGAAGAAGATCCCCAAGACGAAGACGGCGACGGCGTCTTCTCGCCCGAGGACTGCGACGACGGCGATCCGGCGGTCCTGCCCGGGGCGGAGGAGACCTTCAACGGCGTGGACGACGACTGCGACGGCCAGATCGACGCCAACGGCGCCTGGTCGGGCACCGTGGACCTCGACGCCACGGCCACCTACGAGGGCAAACGGTACACCTTCGCCCTACGCTGCCCGGTCACCATGGACCGCGACACGCTCTACGCCGCGTGGGAGATTGTCTGCGAGCCCGATCCCGACGACGAGTGGGCGATGCTGTTGTTGGGCGAGACCCTGACGATCACGCCCCTGGACGACTACTGCTGGGATCTGGCGCTGTGGGAGGGCGCCCTCGTCGTGCGCTCGTCAAACGGCTGGGACTCAGAAGGCGAAGGTGAGCTCCGCTTCACGAGCCTCAGCCGGGCGACCCTTCGGGGGGAGCTGCGCTCTGTGTTCTTAAACGTCGACGTCGAGGGCGCGCTCAACCACGACTGAACGCCCGAGGGCCGCTCAGCTCGCGGGCTCAAACACGAAGGGGTAGCGGACCTCGGTGTCGATGTCGCGGTCAAACGTCCAGCCCTTCACCCGGCCGACGACGCAGGCCGTGAGCGCCTCGGAGCGGATGTTCGACTCCTCCACCCGCACGTCCAGCGCGTACCCGCCGCTCACCATCCACGAGAGCACCATTCGCCCGGAGAGCTGCGGATCTTGTTTGAGCTGGCTCTCGTAGCAGGCCCGCACCTGGCCGATCTGGCGTTTGACCTGCTGGCGTAAGGCGTCGGCCTGGCCCTTCTCTAAGGCGTCCGGGGTGGTGGAGCCGGCGTTGGCCTCAAACTTCACGGCGCCCTCGACCTGCACCGCGGGGCCGTCGTTCACCGTCGTCGTCCCGACCCCACCCTGGCTGAGCGCGCCGATGTCGACGTCTCGGCGCCCGTGGTCGTTGCCGCCGCGCACGACGGGGCCGTCGTTGGACGCCAGCTCGACGCCGCCGACGGTCTTCAGCGCGTCGTCAAGGTCTCGGCCGTCCCCGCTGAACTTGTCGATGACGTCCAGCACGGTCCAGTCTTGGTCGCTCGCGCCCCGGCTGCCCAGGCCGGCGATGCGTATCTTGTCCACCAGAGTGGTCGTTGGACCAGCCTTGTCGGGGCTTGGTCCCGCCTCGCGGGGCCCGTCCTCGGCGGGCCGCGGGCTCGCCACCTGACGTTTGACCCGGTCACCGGCGTCGGCGACGACCCGCTCTAGCTCAACGGGGGCCGGCGGCTCCGTCGCCGCGAGCATGACCTCGGTCACGGCCCGAGGCAGATCCGCGAGGGTGACGACGGTGGTGCGGGGCGGGGTGACGGCCACCAACACCGAGAACGCCAGCGCGGCGGCGGAGAACACGCTCAAGAAGCCGTAGTAGCTGGGATCGTCGAGATCCAGGAGCCGGGGGCGGAACTCCTTGGCGTCTACGACGGCCAGGGTGGGCAAGACGAGCTGAAACAGCAAGGTGCCCCTCTCAAAGCTCAGCTTTCCACGGTCTTGTTCGTCCAAGACCAAACGGTCCCCGGCGCGAAGGACCAAGGCCTCCCCTCCGCGCATCACCCGCGCCGTCGCCCCCGCCGGGAGCGTGAGGGTGAGCCGCCCATCGGCGTCGGGCTGAAAGAGCGGCTGGGCCGGGCCGGGGCTCAAGATGTGCGGAGTCGCGTACGCCTCGCCGGGAGACAACACACGCTCCGAGACCAAGGAGCCGTCCTGAATGAGACCGATTCGAAGCACCTTCACAGGGGCGGAGCGCAGAGACATGGCGTCCCTCCGAGCTTATCGTGGGTGGAAGATGGCCTCCTGCGGCGTCGCCCGAGAGCCCCCGCCGCGGTGGCTGGTCGCATCGACAGCCCCCCCTCTCCCCGGTTCCGCGAAACTCCAGCGCGCGTGGCCCCTCGGCGCCGTGCTACGCTCTTGTGTCCGTCTCACCCTGGAGTCTCCGCCATGCGCGCCGCCTTCGCCCTCGTCGTGTTGCCCCTGATGGTCGGTTGTAAGGAGGCCATCGTCGCCCCCACCGAGCTGAACGAGCTGAGCCGATTCCTGTTCTTGGAGTGGGACAACGAAGATCCAGCGGTGATGACGGCCGGGGTCACGGCCTTTGACACCTGGGCCGCCGGGGTCGAGACGAGCCCCGACGCCAGCCTGGAGGACCGCTTCTACAGCGTCACCGCGCTCACCCGGCCCGACGTCGAGGGCCTCGTGAACCACGACCTCGACCCCGCCGCCGCCCCCGCCGTCGCGGTCATCACCACCTCGGCCTACGCCGTGGCCGATCACGCCGGGCTGTTCGGCCTCGCCGACCAGCGGCCGCTGGAGCCCTCGTCCCCCGACAAGTACGACCGCGAGATCACCGACGGCGACGCGGCCTGCTTCGCCGAGCGCGGCGAGGGCTGCGAGACCTTGGCCTCCTCCAACGACATCAACCGCAAGAACGTGCTTGTAGACGTCGACTACATCCTCACGAAGGTCTGGCGTTGGGTGGACTTAGAGGACGGCCGCCAGGCCATCGCCGCCCGGGCCTACACCCCCGACGAGGGCACCAGCGAAGACCCCGAGAAGTACATCAAGCAGGTCTACACCATCGAGATGTGGATCCCCACGGCGACGGGCACGGGCACGACGCGGTGGCTGGTCACCTGGCAAGAGGCCGAGCTGGGCCTAGACGAAGACACCGTCGAGAGCCTCGTCGCGAGCTCGATGGAGGACTCCTACAAGGCCGTCGAAGACTACCTCAGCGGCGACGCTCAGTGAGCTGAACCTCGGCCGTCGTGGTGAGGTGCAGCGCCTCGTCCAGGGCGTCGAAGGTGCAGAGCTCGACGGCGTGAACGTCGAGCGGGATCAGCGGCAGCGCGCGGAGCGGCTGGAGCGCCTGGGCGATCGGCGCGCGGTCGCGGCTGTCGATGAACCGCCCGGCGGTGATGTGGGGGTGGTAGGGGCCAAAACGTAGCTCCTTCCCCTCTTTGTCGAGACAGGCGCGGATCGCCGCCAGCGCGCCGTCGGGGTCAAACACGTCGAGCACCGCGCAGGTGAAGAAGGCGTTCGCGCCGCCGACGGCGACCTGGGCGGGCCCGCGGCCCCCAAGCTGGGCCTGGAGCGCCTGGGCCTGGGCGGCCAGAACCGCCTCTGAGACGTCGTCATCGAGGCTTGGGGTCTCGGTCGGGAACCCCGCGACCCACAGCGTGATGTGGGCCTCACCCGCCGGGGTGGGCTCCAGGGCGTCGCCCAAGGCCCGCGTGACGAGGCCCAGGCGCTCAAGCGCGTCCCGCGCGCCCACCCGCGCGAGCCACACCGCGTAGCGTCGCCGCCCCCGCGCCCAGGCCTCCCGCACGCCGGGGCTGGGGCCCCAGGTGGTGCCCGGGGCGGAGAACGCCGCGAAGAGGGGGTCCGTCGATCGTGCCATGCCGCCGCCATAGCGCCGCGACCGCGCCCCGACCAGGGCCGTGTAGACTCAAGGCCATGCCGACCCTGCTCCTGCTCCTGGCCTGCGCTCAGGATCTCCGCCTGCCCGCGCCGACCCTCGGCGTTGACGAGGCCGAGGCCGCCTGGGGAGAGGCCCTCACCGCCTTGGTCACCCCGGCGGGCAGGGTTCGTTATGCCGCGCTCCCCGAGCACCAGGCGACCCTCGACGCCTACGTCGCGGCCCTCGCGTCGCCGTGGGAGCCCCTCGACGACGACGCCCGCGACGCCCGGCTGATCAACGCCTACAACGCCCTCGTGCTCAAGGCCGTCGCCGATCAAGGCGTCACCGGCTCGGTTCAAGAGGTCCAGCTCTTCCCCTACTCGCTCATCGACGGCGCCAGCTTCTTCGCGGGGCTTCGCTTCCCGATAAACGGTGAGACGACCAACCTCTACGATCTTGAGCACGACGTGCTCCGGCCCACTCTGAACGACGCGCGGCTCCACGGCGCGCTGAACTGCGCCTCGGAGGGCTGCCCGCCCCTGCGGCAGGGCCTCTACCCCGCTGAAG